>CAJUHN010000076.1 GCA_910585935.1 uncultured Lachnospiraceae bacterium
AAGGAAGTATTCCAAAAGAAGCCCCTTGGAAGACGTCGGCACTTAATGAGCGAACTTACAAGTTCGGCGAATTTAGTGTCCGTTACGTCTGGAACGGAGCGAAAGCGCGGCTTCGTTGGAATACTTCCTTGCCGGAGAGCGCCCCCTTTTGACTTTCACAATCACCTATATAAATTTAATAAAAAATTTAAAAAAAAGATTAGGTATGGGCTAGATGAATAGTTAAAATCAAAGCGTTTTCGATAAATGGTATCGGCTATTCTTGAGGGTTTATTAGGGATATTATTTTTGTATTAATAGAAGTTTGTTCTAGCTCAGGATAAGTGAATAGAATTATTATATCCAATAATATTCAATTCTTTCGGAATAATGAAAAATGTAAGAACTTATATTGAATAAATAATGACTGTTGGGAGAATGTAATAATATAAAATGCAATAGTAAGAGAATAAAAGGATATGATTTGGACTGTAGTCTAGAAAAATAAAAAATGGAGATAGGTGGTAAAAGATATGGAAAAATTAAACAAAAATATTTCAAAAGCGATCAATCGACCAGTGAAAATCCTTCAGTTTGGAGAAGGAAATTTTCTTCGAGGATTTGTTGACTATATGATTGATGTTGCAAATGAAAAGAGGATTTTTGATGGTAATGTGGTGATTGTAAAACCAATTGAATTCGGAAATTTAGATAGATTTCGAGCACAAGAAAATCAATATACTCTTTCTTTAAGAGGAATTGTAGAGGGAAAAACAGTAGTAGAGAATCGAATGATTACTTGTATTTCTGACGTAGTTGCTGCGATAGAGGATTATGAAGCTTATGCTGCTTATGCAAAATGTGAAACGCTTCGTTTTATAGTATCTAATACAACAGAGGCAGGGATTGTGTTTGATGAAACAGATAGATTTGAATCCACACCTCCGAAAACATATCCAGGAAAATTAACAAAGTTTTTATTTGAGAGATATCAATTTTTTCATGGAGCAAAAGAAAAAGGTCTTGTTTTAATTCCTTGTGAATTAATCGAAAATAATGGGGGTATGCTAAAGGAGAGTATTTTACAGTTTACAAAGCTTTGGAAATTAGAAGAAGGGTTTCAAGATTGGATAGAAAATGCTTGCATTTTCTGTAGTACTTTAGTAGATCGTATTGTAACAGGTTATCCTAGAGAAGAAGCACAAAAGATGTGGGAAGAGTTTGGGTATGAAGATGATTTATTGAATACGGCTGAAATTTTTGGACTTTGGGTTATTGAAAGTGATAGGGACATTTCAAAGGAATTTCCTTTGGATAGAGCAGGACTGCCAGTTATTTTCACGGATAATCAAAAACCTTATCGAGAAAGAAAAGTGCGTATTTTAAATGGAGCACATACAGCTTTTGTATTAGCTTCTTATCTTAAAGGGAATGACTATGTGAAAGAATCGATGGAAGATATTACTGTGCGCGAGTTCATGATGAATACTATTTTTGACGAAGTGATTCCTACTCTATCTTTGCCAGAGGAAGAGTGTAAGTCCTTTGCAAATTCTGTTATAGATCGGTTTGAAAATCCATTTATTAAACATGCATTATTATCTATTTCATTAAATTCCGTTTCTAAGTGGAAATCTCGCTGTATGCCTAGTCTGTTAGGATATGTGGAGAAATTTGGAAAATTACCAAAACATTTGACTTTTTCTTTAGCGGCACTTATGAGGTTTTATACTGGGACACAGATAAAAGAAAATGCGTTAATCGGGCATAGAAAAGAGGAAGAATATAAGATATTAGATGATTTAGAGGTATTAAAATTTTTTGCAGCTAATTCTGATAAACCAGCAAGAGAATTTACACAAGCGTTTTTAAGTCAAGAGAAATTTTTTGGACAGGATCTGACGAAAGTGGAAGGCTTAGTAGAGGCGGTTTCTAGTGCGTTAGAAGAGATCAGAACAAAGGGAATGAAGGAAGCCTTAGAAAATATTGGAAGATAAATTTGAGGGAAAGATTATGCAAAATATTATAAAAATACATCCAAATGATAATGTGGCAGTTGCTTTAAAGACGATAGAAAAAGAAACTATTTTGACAGTGGGAGAGGATGAGATCACAATAAAAGAAGAGATTCCGCAGGGGCATAAATTTTCAATAAAAGAGATAAAGGCAAATGAAGCAGTGATAAAATATGGGTTTTGTATTGGAAATGCGAAAGAAGATATTTCTTGTGGAATGTGGGTACACACACATAATATGAAAACAGCATTAAAAGATTTATTGACTTATTCCTATCATCCTGTGAAAACAGAATTAAAAGAAAGCGAACATGCTTATTTTCAAGGTTATCGCCGTACCAACGGAAAGGTAGGAGTGAGAAATGAGATTTTTATTATACCAACGGTAGGGTGTGTGAATGATATCGCCAAGGCATTAGAAAAAAAAGCACAGAAATTTTTACAGGGAAGTGTGGAAGGAGTGGTAGCATTTACTCACTCTTATGGTTGTTCTCAGATGGGAGAGGATCAGGATAATACGAGGAGAATTTTAGCTGATCTAATCAATCATCCAAATGCGGGGGCGGTTTTAGTTTTAGGATTGGGCTGTGAAAATAGTAATATAGAAGAATTAAAAAAATTTATTGGATCATATGAAGAAAAAAGAGTGAAATTTCTAGTCTGTCAAGAAGTGGAAGATGAAATAGAAGAAGGAATGTGTCTGTTGAAAGAATTAGTAACCTATGTGAAAGAGGTTAAACGAGAAAAGATAGATGCTTGTGAATTAGTGATTGGAATGAAATGTGGAGGTTCAGATGGTTTATCAGGAATAACCGCTAATCCAGTGGTTGGAGCATTTTCAGATATTTTAATATCAAAGGGAGGCACTACTATTTTAACAGAAGTGCCAGAGATGTTTGGGGCGGAAACTCTATTAATGGATCGATGTGCGAATAAAGAGTTATTTGAAAAGACTGTGAATTTGATTAATGACTTTAAGAATTATTTTAAAAGTCATAATCAGACTATTTATGAAAATCCTTCTCCCGGAAATAAAAAAGGTGGGATTTCTACTCTGGAAGATAAATCTTTGGGATGTACGCAAAAATCGGGAAGTGCATTAGTAAAAGGAGTGTTAAATTATGGAGAACAGGTAGAAAGTAAGGGATTAAATTTGTTGAGCGCTCCGGGAAATGATTTAGTAGCTGCTACGGCTCTTGCTGCTTCTGGTGCACATATTGTTTTATTCACAACAGGAAGAGGGACACCTTTTGCTTCACCTGTACCTACTGTAAAGATTTCTAGTAATTCTAATTTATATCATAAGAAGAAAAATTGGATTGATTTTAATGCAGGAGAGTTGATAGAACAAATTCCTATGGAAGAGTTATCTATGGATTTATTTCAATATGTATTAGAAGTGGCTAGTGGAAAGAAAGTGAAGGCAGAAGAAGCGGGGTTTCATGATATGGCGATATTTAAGCAGGGGGTTACTTTATAATAAGGTGTGAGATGGGTTTTTTAGGTTAGTAGATAGTAGGTCCACACTTGAGAGAAAAATACCCCTGACAGACGCGCTTTCGCTCCGTTCCAGACGTAATGGTACTAAATTCGCAATTCCTAGCGGAACTGCTCATTAACGGGCAAGCGTCTTCCAAGGGTCTGTCTAGGGTATTTTTTCTCTCAAGTGTTACTTTACTGGCAGCTCTAGAAACAGAAAAATTTTTACATTTAGAATAGATAATATAGAATTATGTAAAATAAGGGAGTTTGTTAGAAATATTATATCAAGAAAGTGAAAATTTGAATAAGTATAGTTAGACTGTGAGTAGTAGATTCTTATGTATCCTTGTCAAGAAACTAACGATTTAACAATGATAAGCTTAAGCAGACCCTTGGAAGACGTTGGTACTTAATGAGCAGTTCTGTTAGGAGCTGCGAATTTAGTACCGCTACGTCTGGAACGGAGCGAGAGCGCGTCTGTATAAGCTTATCATTGTTAAATCGTGAACCTTAGTTAACACATTTGAATAGTAATAGATGAAAATTAAATCGTGAACCTTAGTTAACATATTTGAATAGTAATAGATGAAAAGCTAATAATAAGAAAGGAATGAGGCTTTTGATTGACAAAATATAGAGAGTAATTTAATATGGTGTATAGATATGTGAAATTTTCAAAAATAGAAAAGGAGATTATTGAATGAATAAGGTTTTAGAAGAAATCAGTAAAATTGGTATTGTGCCAGTAATTGCTCTAGATGATGTAAAAGATGCAGAGCTTTTGGCAAAAGCACTGATAGAAGGAGGGATTCCTTGTGCAGAAGTGACATTTCGTACAAAAGCAGCAGAGGAATCCATAAAAATTATGTCTTCTAAATTTCCTGAATTGTTAGTGGGAGCAGGCACTGTGCTCACAATAGAACAGGCGGATAAGGCGGTGGCTGCGGGGGCGAAGTTTATTGTGAGTCCCGGTTTTAATCCAAAAGTGGTAAAACATTGTATAGAAAAGGACATTCCTGTAACACCGGGATGCTCTAGTCCAAGTGATGTGGAACAAGCGATTGAATTAGGGTTGGAAGTTGTGAAGTTTTTTCCGGCAGAGGCGGCAGGAGGATTGAATATGATAAAATCTATGGCTGCTCCTTATGTGAATATGAAATTTATGCCTACAGGAGGGATCAATGAAAAAAATGTGACCTCTTATTTGGATTTCGATAAGGTTATTGCTTGTGGTGGTAGTTGGATGGTGAATAAAGATATGGTGAAAGCTGGTGATTTTGAAAGCATTAAGAAGCTGACAAAAAAAGCAGTAGAAGTGATGTTAGGGTTTGAGGTAAAGCATGTGGGAATTAATGGAAAAGATGAAAATGAGGCAGAAGAATTAGGAACTGTTTTTGAGAAGATGTTTGGATTTGAGAAGAAAGTGGGAAATAGTTCTATATTTGCAGGTACTGGTATTGAAATTATGAAAAGTTCTTATTTAGGAACAAATGGACATATTGCGATTCAGACGAATTATATTCAGAGAGCAATGTATCATTTAGAAAAACGTGGGTTTTCTTTTAATATGGAAACGGCAAAATATGATGAGAAGAGTAATTTAAAGGCTGTTTATTTTAACGGAGAGTTTGGAGGGTTTGCATTACATTTGGTACAAAAGTAAAAAATAAAGGAATAGGTTTGTTTTGTTAAAATATGAAGAAATAAGAAATTTGGAGGATTTAAAAAATGGCTAAGATTGTTACAATGGGAGAAATAATGTTGAGATTGTCCACACCAGGTAATGAAAAGTTTATTCAGGCTGATGAATTTGATGTTTGCTATGGTGGTGGAGAGGCGAATGTGGCTGTTTCTTTAGCAAATTATGGACATGATGTGCAGTTTGTGACAAAAGTTCCTGAAAATCCGATTGGGGAATGTGCGATTGCGGCTCTTAGGAAGATGAATGTATGTACAAAGCATATTGCAAAGGGTGGGGAAAGGCTTGGAATTTATTTTTTGGAAACAGGAGCGGCGATGAGAGCTTCTAATGTGGTTTATGATAGAGCACATTCTTCTATTTCTACAGCAACAGCAGAGGATTTTGATTTTGATGAGATTTTTAAAGGGGTGGATTGGTTTCATTTTACGGGAATTACACCGGCTATTTCTGATGCAGCAGCGGAATTGACAAAGGTTGCTTGTAAGGCGGCGAAAAAGGCAGGGGTGAAGGTTTCCTGTGATTTAAATTTTAGAAAGAAGTTGTGGTCTTCTCAGAAGGCACAGAAAGTGATGAGTGATTTGATGCAGTATGTGGATATCTGTATTGGAAATGAAGAGGATGCAGAAAAAGTATTGGGATTTAAACCGGGGAATACAGATGTGACTACTGGGGAATTGGAATTAGCGGGTTATCAGGATATTTTTAAACAGATGGTGGATAAATTTAATTTTGAATATGTTATCAGTTCTTTAAGAGTGAGTCATTCTGCTTCTGACAATGGTTGGTCTGCTTGTATTTATTATAGGGATACAAAGGAATTTTATCATTCTAGAGAATATAGAATTTTTCCTATTGTAGATCGCGTAGGAGGAGGAGATTCCTTTGCAGCAGGTGTTATCTGTGGCTTTGTAGATGGAAAGAATTTTAAAGAGGCATTAGAATATGGAGTGGCGGCTTCTGCTCTAAAACACACGATTCCTGGCGATTTTAATTTAGTGGGCAGAGCCGAGGTAGATAATTTAGTTGGTGGAGATGGTTCAGGTAGAGTACAAAGATAGTAGGACTTCAGAATATTAAAATAAAAATGGAAAAGGTCATCAGGATGTTATAGGAAACATGTTTTTTAGAATATATAAAGATGTTTTCTATAACAGCCTGTTTTTTGGGCTATCAGAGAAAAAATTTCCATATTTTTGATATAAGGCAGTAGATGTGAGAGTGTAAAGTATGGGATAATTGAATTGTTTTGTGATGATGATTGTTTAAAAAGAAGTTTGTAAGAAAAGTTTTTAGAAATCGTAAAAAAAAGAAGAGTTGAAAAATAAGGATAGGGGTTATATAATAGATAATAAAATGATAGGAAAAATATTCTATGGAAAGGGTATAAAAGCAGGGATATGAGTGGAAAGTGAGTGAAAATATTAGCTTTATTAAGGAGGCATTAAATGAAGTAAGAAAATTTTAGGATTTTTCGGGGATGGATAGGAAATTAGATAGAAAAGATAAAAGATATGGTGGAAAAATGTTTCAATATAATTTATAATGAGTGATAGAAAAGAAAGAGAAATACATACTTTAGAATTATAGTAGGAGGTCACATAAATGAAAAGACTGCGTTTAAGAAAAATCTGGGTAGTAATAGCAGTGATATTATTGATATTTCCATTAATGGATGGGAATGTAGAAAAAACAGAAGCGACAGAAAATAATGGAAATATAAGCCCTACTTATACGATTAATTTCAGGGTTTATGACCCCAGTTTAAATGATGGGCAAGGCGGATATTTGCCTGATGATGGAAATACTATGCCACAGTTTGACCTCACACCTCCGGAAAGTTCGGAATCGGGGTTTTCTTCTCCTAATACTGCGAATATACAAGCGCAGATTATGATTAATGGGGATTTAGCGAGAGATTTACCTGGTACATATACGGATTTGAAATGGGAAGTAAAAGTAAATGATCAAGTGATAAACAGTGGAACTGTTATCAGAAATGATGTCATGGATATAGGAGAGAATGCTATTCAGAACTTGCCGCCAGGTGAAAGTTTGAGTATAGATGATTATAGAAAAATTGTGAAATCTTTTGATATGACAGCTCATGCTTCTGGTATTTTACAATTTACATTTACGGTTACTGGTACTCATAAGGATAGTGGAACACCTTTAAATATAACCAGAAATGCATTGATCACTGTTCCTTTACAGTTATATCATAAAGATGGTGGATATTTTAATTATGCATATACAGAACCTAACACTATGATTGAGATTTTAGCGAACAACGCAGAGAGCAGTGAAATAAACTGGTTTTATCAAGATGCAGAAACAGATGAATTAATAAAATTGCCTGTTCCGGGAGAAACAGATGTTAGTATGCCTACTACATCTAAATTAATAAAAGGAATAGGTGATCCGATTAGAAATCCAGATATTAATAATACTACGGTTTATCGGTATAATACGAATGTAGGACAGTATGGTGGATATTCTAGATTGATTGCTAGAATTTATTTGAATAACAGCAGTACAAGTGATAATTATATTGAAAAGACATTTGATTTATTTATAAGAGCTCATGTAAATGAGAAAAAATATAATAATAAAATCGCTAGTATTGAGTATGGACAGACGATAAAATTTTCTGATTTAGCCAATGATTTAGGAAATAGTTTAGAGTGGTATGTCGGTCAGGACAGTACAGCTCAGATGCCATTTATTGTAGATTTAGTAAATGGGCAAGGTGTTGTAGGAAAGAATTGGGGCGAGGAAACTTTGACATTAACTCCTGTTCCAGTTTTTAATAAATGGGAAAATTGGAATAAAATTAATAATAATGTGAGTGATCAAATCACGTTTAAAACATTATTTGCTATTTTAAAAGGCTCTGCAAATACATTAATAAAAGCGGATAGCTATGAAGTTGTGGATATGGGAGGTAATATCACATTAAGCACTAATGTAGTAGCAGAAGGACATACTTTTAGTTGGCAGTATAAAGACGGAAATGTATGGCGACAGCTAGATATTTCTAATAATCAAAACGAATTTTTAGAGTTTGTAGAGGGAGTGTCTTCTGGAACGAATAATTCTAATTCTATGATCACTTTATTAGGAAAAAAGGCAGGAGTAGTGACACTGCGATGTGTTGTAACAGGAAATGATATCAATGGAGATAATGGTTCTACGGTATCTGGTTCTGCGATAGAGTATGGATTGACACAAACAATTAATATAAGAGTTATTGACAGTTTAATTTTATCAGATAGCTATAAAACCATACCTGTTGGAAAGTCTTTTGAGTTATCAGCAGAATCTTCTATTACAGGAGATATTTCTTGGGTGAGTGAAAATCCTGATTTTGTATTAGTAGAGCCAGAGGTTGGAAATAAGGTTACAGTAACAGGTTTACAAGTGACAGATGGAGAATATATCACAATTACTGCTACACAGACGAGTACAGGAAGAACAGCAATATGTAGAGTGCGAGTGGTAGATGCTGTATCAGAGGTGACAATTGAAGGTCCAGAAGTAATAGCAAAAGATGCGAATGAAGAATATCGCTTAGTATTCGCAAATGGAACGCCTTCTTATACAAAAGACCAAATTAAATGGGTTTTAAAAAATAAGGGTGGTGTAGATGCTTCTACTATTTTGGAATTAATTCCAAATGCTACAGATTATACAAAAGTTAATATTGTTGGTTTAAAGGGAGGAGAAGCATATTTGGCTGTAGTGACAAATGACTCCTTTGAAACAGAAATTGCAGTCATCACAATTAAAGTAGTTTCTACGCCAGAAGGCTTGGAATTGAGTGATGAAAATGTCATCGGATATCTTCCAGACCAGACATATCAATTAACTTATAAAATTTTACCAGAAGGATATGTAGAAGAGGGGCTGACCGTAAATTGGACTACGAGTGATGCTTCTATTGCTACAGTAGATAAAAATGGTTTAGTGACTTATCATGCAGTAGGTAGGGTAATTATTACAGCGACGATTTCAGGAGTGCCAAATGCCACAGATGCCTGTTATTTTGAAATTCAAAATCCAGCAGAATCTATTACACTCAATCCTACTTCTGCAAGTATTAAAGTGGGTTCAACAGTGACTATTACACCTATGATATCTCCTGACAATGTTACGGATACTTCGCTCACATGGTCTTCTTCTAATCCAGAAATCGCAACAGTGGATAAAACAGGAGTAGTAACTGGTGTTTCAGCGGGTGGTACAACAATTACTTGTACAACATCGAATGGCTTAACAGCAACTTGTACCATAACAGTTTTACAGCCAGCAGCTTCTATCACATTAAATTATGATGCTATTACAGTAAAAAAGAATACAATTTTTTATTTGAGTGCACAGATTTTGCCTACCGATGCTTATGATAAAACAGTTATATGGACTTCTTCAGATGAAGAGTTAGCAACTGTGTCAGAAGATGGTACAGTGACAGCGTTAGGAGTAGGAGAAGTGATTATTACCGCAACAAGTGTGGATAATCCAGAATTAGTGGCAGACTGTATTGTTACTATAACAGAAGATGTTTCTGGACTCACTTTAAATGCCAGAGAAAAGACAATTAAGGTGGGAGAAGAGTTTTTATTGATACCTACTATTCGACCTAGTGATGCACAAAATAGAGGTGTAACATTTACTTCTAGCGATCCTACTATCGCATCGGTAGATGCAAATGGTTTAATTAAAGGTTTAAAGGGCGGTGTAGTAATTATTACCGTAAAAACAGTGGAACGAGGATTGATGGCAACTTGTACGATTACAGTACAAGAAGATATCACTGGTATCAAGTTAGATGAAACAGATATTTATATAGGAAAAGGAGCGAATAAACAAATAAGTTATACTGTAACTCCAGAAAGTGCAACTCAAAAGAGACTGAATTGGTCTTCTAGCGATCCATCTATTGTTATTGTAGATGGCTATGGCAATATTCATGGTGTGAATTTAGGAACAGCTATTATCACAGCTACAGCGATGGACGGCACAGGAATAAAAGCAACTTGTAAGGTAACGGTTATAGAACAAGGAACTTCTATCACTTTAAATACAGAAATGATTAAATTGATGGAAGGAGAACAGTTCCAGCTCACTTATACTATATTGCCTCCTACTACTTCTATTCAGAAAGTGGAATGGTCTTCTAGTGATGCTTCTGTTGCAAAAGTAGATGCTTCTGGTATGGTAACAGCAGTAAAAGAAGGAGAAGCAAAAATCAAAGTGTCTATGACAGATGGAAGCGGTTTATTTGCAGTTTGTACTGTTATTGTGACGCCAGCACACCCGATTACGAATATCAGGGTGAATACAACAGAAACTACTATGGTGAATGGAGAGAGTAGAACATTTACAGCACGAGTAACGCCAAGGAACACAACAGAATCCTTTACATGGGTATCTAGTGATACTTCTGTTGTCAGAATAGATGAAAATGGAAATGCAACAGCAGTAGGACCAGGTACTTGTACTATAACAGCGGTATCCAGTTTAGGTGGTGTAGAAGGTGAATGTACCATAACAGTTTTGGGTCTTACGGCTAGTTCGGTTAACTTAGAACAATATGATACATATGATTTATATTTAGATGGAGCACCAACAGGTGTAACATGGTTTTCAAGAAATAAACGAGTTGCAACTGTCAATAATAGAGGAGTAGTGACTGCAAGACAGGCAGGAACTACAACAATCGTAGCTAGAATGAATGGTAAGTTAGTATCTTGTGAAATTACAGTAGAAAAACTAGCAAAATAAAAGGATGACGAAAAATGTCATTTTATTGAAAATATTTTCTTATTATTTTTCTGAATTTTTGGAAACTAGACAAGTGGTCACTCATATTATGAAGTGTAAACCAAATCTATTGGAGGATACAAAAATGAGTGATTTAGCAGCAACAAATTGTGGTGGCGGATGCGGATGTGACACAGGATGTGGTGGAAGCTGTGGTGGCGGATGCTCTAACGTATGTGGAAATAATATGTGGATTATTATTTTACTTCTTTGCTGTTGTGGTGGAAGCTTTGGCGGAAGCTGCGGTGGAAGTTGTGGCGGAAGCTGCGGCGGCGGATGTGGAGACAATAGCTGTTGGATAATTATTCTATTATTATTCTGCTGTGGCGGCTGTGGTTTTGGCGGCGGCTGCGGCGGCGGATGCCTTTGCTAATTTGTATAGTTAGTAAATGGAGTTGTCATTTTTAATTTATTAGGAGTGACAACTCCTTTTTGTATGCAAAAAGGCAGTCCTTTTAAACACAAAAAAGTTAATAAAAGGTTATCAAAAAATGAAATATATGACATAAAATTTTCATTTTTTGATAACCCTTTTTCTATGATAACAGCTTATGGAGTAAAGCCACATTTATTATGATTAAGATAATTTACGAAAGTATAATGGCATTTATTAATAAGTTGGAACATTCCAATAAAACATACATAATAAAATAAATAAATAATATTCAGCCTCTTTATTTCTTTTTTCTAAACTCTGGTCTTTGGCTTTATCTTTCATACATGTTTCATCTATTCCATAGACAGTATTACCATCTACATAAAGTTGCCATTTCATTTTCTCTTACCTCCATTGAACGGCTATTTACTTTTAATGTATGTAAGAAATGTGTTTAAGTTATCCTTCTAATACAAAATTTTATGGAAAATATCATACCAGAAAAATAAAATGCATATAATTATCAAAGAAAACAAGAAGAGGTTTTAGACATGGAAAATTTAGAGGGTGTTAGTATGACAGAATTAGATGCTTTAGTATCTGATAATAAGATGCAAATGTTAAAAGCAGCACTTCCCTATATCTCAGCAACTCAACAGCAAGTATTATCTATTTATGTAAAAGTATTAGAATTAAATAATACCATACAATTAGTTCATAGAGAAGAGAGCAGGAAAGTTGGAATATGTTCTGTTTCAGAACAGAAAAGAAATACAACAGAAATGTTAAATACTATAAAACGTTATTGTACAGATGCAGAAAAAGAAATGATTGATTTATTTATGAATTTTTTTAGTGCTTTTCGGATGTATAATACATATCAAGAATTAATGCCAAAAGAAAATACAAAAGAACCTAGAGTACAAAAAGAACAAAAGGAAGGAATAAATCCTATGGAGGCATTAAAAAGTATGCTCTCACCAGAACAAAAGAGCATGTTGGATACATATTCCACATTATTGTCTTCTATTAAATAGAACGAAATAGAAACTATAAAATTTTTGATAGATAGAAAGGAAGAGAAGGAATGATGAATAATATGGATTGGATTAATAACTCCAATTTACAGAAAATAAATCCCCAAAAATTATTACTTTTAAATCAGTTATTGGGTCAGGCGAACTTTAAGTCCAAAGAAGAATTGATACCATTTTTTATTGCAGCATCTTCAAAGGCTAGTGATATGGGAATGACATTTACAGAAGATGAAACCAATTTAATTATAAATGTATTAAAGGAAAATATGTCAGAAGAAGAGAAAACCAAAATAGAAACCATACGGAATTTAGCCAAAATGATTACAAAAAAGAAGTAAAATAGAAATTTTTCACTTTCTATCTCTCCACGGAATATTCTAATATAGTAATGAAGAAAAGGAGAGAAAAGATTTTGAATCGAGTAGCAAGTATTGTAAAAGTAGATTATGCTCATAAGCGGGGAATTACAGGAAAAGGGATAGGGATCGCTATTTTAGATACTGGAATTTATCCGCATAATGATTTTGAAAAACGAATTATCGCTTTTCAAGATTTTATATATAGAAGACGGAATAGTTATGATGACTGTGGGCACGGAACACATATAGCCGGGATCGCGGCAGGAGATGGAAGAATGTCAAATGGATATTATAGAGGAATCGCGCCAGGTGCTAATATTATCTCGTTAAAAGTATTAGATTATAGTGGAAATGGAACAGTAGGGAATGTGCTTGAGGGCATTGAATGGATTATAAGAAATAAAGAGCGCTATAATATCCGTGTTGTAAATATTTCAGTAGGAACGATTTCTAAAGAAGAAGAAAATGAAGAGTGTCAGTTAGTAAAAGGAGTGAATCGGGCGTGGGATGCAGGGCTTGTAGTCTGTGTGGCAGCAGGAAATAATGGTCCAAAACCTTATAGCATCACTACACCGGGAATCAGCCGAAAGGTGATTACAGTAGGTTCTTCTGATGATAATCAGCCTGTAGAAGTAGGAGGAGCGCTTCTCACGGATTATTCAGGGAGAGGACCAAATGCAGCATGTATTATAAAACCAGATATTGTGACACCGGGATCAAATATTTGGGCGTGTAAATCTATTTACCGTTATCGAATTCGGAATGGAAAAGGGATGTATGTGAAGAAAAGTGGTACGTCTATGTCTACTCCTGTTGTATCTGGGGCATGTGCGTTATTATTGTCGGTCTATCCACAACTTACAAATGCACAGGTAAAAAGACGTCTTTGTGAAAGTGCAGATGATTTAGGATGGGAAAGTAACCGACAGGGATTTGGACAATTAAATATTGAGAAACTGCTGACTTTGTATTAATAAATAAAAAAGACTATATTAAGAGAAAAAATATAAATAAAAAAGACAAACCTTGGAAAAGGGATGTAAAGAGATAAAGTATGTGAAGGGAACATTTTGAAGCAAAGGTTCGCGCCAGCAAAAACTTATTCCAACGAAGCCACGCTCTCGCTCCGTTCCAGACGTAATGGTACTAAATTCGCAGTCCCTAGTGGAACTGCTTATTAAGTACCAACGTCTTCCAAGGGGCTTCTTTTGGAATAAGTTTTTGCTGGCGCTGATTTTTGGCTATTCTAGGAAAATTGTTGTGAAGTGCCATAGTTTGATAACGTATTTTATAACAATAATTTTACTTTAACTCGTTGTGTTAGTTCACTGGAAAGCTGGAATTTATAAAGGTGTTTCTTTTGAGTTTTCTATTCTATGTCAGATACTGTCCAAAAAAGCAAGTAAAAAATTCTATTTTATGAGTATTCTTTCATTCAATTAACACAATGAGTTATTTTAATAAATTTGCCTATGCTGTAAAACTAGCGGAGGAAAGAAATAATTCCAAAAGAAGCCCCTTGGAAGACGTTGGTACTTAATGAGCAGTCCTGTAA
>CAJUHN010000077.1 GCA_910585935.1 uncultured Lachnospiraceae bacterium
AACGGAGCGGGAGCGCGGCTTCGTTGGAATAGCTTTGGGTCTGAGCGGAAACAAGCGGAAAGCATGAAAATAGTTCTATTTATGTATTTTTTGATTGTATTCGATATAGGAATAAGGTATAATATACAAAGACTTCTCAGAAGAAGTAATGATGCGCGAAGAGCAGCGCAGAAATGAGGTGAAATATGAAAATTCAAAATTATTATGAGAATCCTTCTATCTTACATATAGGAACAGAGGAAAATCGTTCTTATTATATCCCTTTAGATAAAGAAGGAAAAGAAAGAGTGTTTTCTTTAAATGGACAGTGGAAATTTAAATATTATACTTGTCCATATGATGTGGAAGAGGACTTTATAAAAGAAGATTTTTGCGATTTAGGTTTCCACACTATTCCAGTGCCAAGCTGTTGGCAGATGCAAGGCTATGATAAGAATCAATATACGAATGTAAATTTCCCATTTCCTTATGACCCGCCTTATGTTCCAAAGGAAAATCCAAGCGGAGCATATATTCAAAAGTTTTCGTTGACAAAAGAGCAGTTACAACAGGAAATTTATCTCAACTTTGAAGGCGTGGATTCTTGTTTTTATCTCTGGATCAACGGAGAGTTTGTAGGATATAGTCAAGTTTCTCATTCTACCAGTGAATTTAATATTACGAAATGGGTAAAGGAAGGCGAAAATAAGGCAGCAGTTTTAGTTTTAAAATGGTGTCATGGAAGTTATTTAGAAGATCAAGATAAATTTCGTATGTCTGGTATCTTTCGAGATGTTTATTTATTAATAAGACCAAAAGCGCATATTCGCGATTATTTTATAAAAGCAGATGTAAAAGATGATTTTGAAAAGGCTCAAATAGAAGTGGATTTTTCTTTTGTGGGAGATGTGAAAACAGAACTCATTTTGAAAAACGCAAAAGGAGAAGAGGTTTATCATATTACAGATTGTGGAGAAAAAGAAAGCTTTACGATTGAAAATCCTATTCTATGGAATGCGGAAAAACCATATTTATATACTATAATTTTAAAGACAGAAGAAGAAATCATTGAGCAAAAAGTGGGAATAAAAAGGGTAGAAATCAAAGAAGGTGTATTTTTTATTAATGGAGAGCCTGTGAAATTAAAGGGAGTGAACAGACACGACAGCGATCCCAAAACAGGATTTACTATCAGTAAAGAGCAGGCATTAAAAGATTTATCTTTGATGAAACAGCATAATATTAACGCTATTCGTACCAGCCATTATCCAAATGCTCCTTGGTTTACAAAGTTGTGTGATGAATATGGATTTTATGTGATTTTAGAGGCTGACTTAGAGGCTCATGGTGCAACAGCATTTTATCATGCTTCTTATGAAAAAACTTATGGAGATATTGTGCAGATGCCTATTTATGCTGAAGCTATTTTAGATAGAGTAAAAAGGGCAGTGATAAGAGATAAAAACTGTGTCAGCGTATTTATGTGGTCGATGGGGAATGAAGCAGGAATCAGCACTGCGATAGAGGATGCGGGAAGATGGGTGAAAACTTATGATCCAACCCGATTGGCACATTATGAAGGAGAGCGCTGGGAAACAGGAGGGCATAAAGCAGATCGCTCTATGTGGGATGTGCATAGTAGAATGTACTCTGATTTTAATGAGATCGATAGTTATTTTAAAGAAGAACCCAAAAAGCCTTTTTTGCTCTGTGAATTTGCTCATGCGATGGGAAATGGACCGGGAGATTTAGAGGACTATTATCAGAAGATTTATCATACGCCTGGATTTATGGGAGGATTCGTTTGGGAATGGTGCGACCATGGGATCTATATGGGCAGAACAGTAGAAGGAAAAGATATTTATTATTATGGAGGAGATTCTGGAGAATTTCCACATGATGTTAATTTCTGTATGGATGGATTAGTTTATCCTTATCGAAAGCCACATACAGGGTTACTGGAATATAAAAATGTGCTTCGTCCTATGAGAGCGAAATTATTAGAAGCGAAAACAGGAAAAATAGAATTATGGAATACCAGAAATTTTACATCTAGTCAAGAGGATATAGATGTGAGCTGGGAAATGCGCAAAGATGGTGTGTTGATAGGGAATGGAGAATGGAAAGATGTTCCAAATGTAAAGCCGATGCAGACAGTAGAAACTACTTTACCTATGGAAATACCAGAAGAATCAGGCATTACAATCAGGCTTTTTTATAGAAAAAAGGAGGCAGCACCATTTTTAGAAAAGGGATTTCTCTATGGGTTTGATGAAATAATTTGTACTTCAAAAAGAGAATATCAAAAAGAAGTTATACCAAAAGATACTATAACGATAAAACAAGATGAGAGATATGTGATTGTGGCAGGAGAAAAGTTTCGATATGTATTTGATGGGTATAGGGGGACTTTCTCTGAAATCGTTCATCATGGCTGCAGTTATCTGACAAAACCGATGGAATATAATATTTACCGCGCTCCTATGGATAATGATAGAAATCAAAAGTGGGAGTGGATGGGTGCAGGATATCATAGAGCTAAAGTGAGAGTATATCAGATGGAAGCAAAACAGAAAGATGGCTGTGCTTTTATTTATGCTGAACTTAGTTTAGCTCCGATTTATATTCAAAGAATATTAAATATAAAGGCAGAGTTTATCATAGACGGGGAAGGAATGATAAAGGCGAATTTGACAGTGGATAGAAATTCAGATATGCCATATCTTCCAAGATTTGGAGTGCGTTTGTTTTTGCCAAAAGAATTTAATAAAGCAGAATATTTAGGATATGGACCATATGAAAGTTATCTTGATAAACATAGAGCTTCTTATTATGCAGTGCATAAAGATATTGTGAGCAATATGCATGAGGATTATATTAAACCTCAAGAAAATGGAAGCCATTGTGGCTGCAGATATTTACAGGTAGAGAAATCTTATCAGGATATCATAAAGGTGGAAGCGGAAGAATTTTCTTTTAATTTGTCAGAATATACACAAGAAGAATTGATAGCAAAACGCCATAATTATGAACTAGAAAAATCAGGGGATACTGTATTGTGCATTGATTATAAAATGAGCGGCTGTGGAAGTGGAAGCTGTGGACCACAGTTGATGCCAAAGTATCAATGTAAAGAAGAGCAGATAAAATTTACATTTGATTTGAGCTTTATGGAAAGTGGCTTTGGGGAGTAAAAAATATCGGTTTAAAGGAAGAAGGTAAAAAAAGAGCGGCTGTAGGTAAATAGAAATAGAAAATATGGAGAATAAATCTATTTCTGCAGCCGCTTTTTTTAGACTTGATAGAAATAGCAGAACTTTAATGGCAGTGAATGGAAACTATTTTTTCTTTAGAAATTCTTTTTAATTTTCTATCGACCATCTTTAAAATTATTTTTTAAAATAGAAATAGATAAAGTGGAAGAGATAAATAAGGATTAAGAAGAGAGTGTGAAAGCGATGGATATTGCGACGTTAAATCAATATTTTATACAATATGGAGCTATTTTTGTATTTGTAATAGTATTTTTGGAATACTTAAATTTGCCAGGATTTCCTGCGGGAATTATTATGCCATTGGCAGGAATATGGGCCTCAAAGGGAGAAATCAGTTTTTTTATGACAATGGTGTTATCTGTGAGTGCGGGATTGTTGGGAAGTTGGATTTTATATTTTCTGGGAAGATTTGGCGGAGATGTTTTTTTAAAGGCATTTGGAAAGAAATTCCCAAAACAACAGGAGCTAGTTTTAAAAAATATGGAAGTATTGCGACAAAAGGGATGTATAGGTGTATTTATCAGTAAGTTGTTGCCTATGGTGAGAACGATTATTTCTATTCCAGCAGGAGCAATAAAAATGGATTTTATTAAGTACAGTATAAGCTCTGTATTGGGCATTTTTATTTGGAATTTTGTATTTATCGGGGCAGGTTATGTATTTGGAGAAGCCGTATTTGAAATGTTTGGATAGAGAGGGAATGAGTATGAGAATTGCGATGTTTACTAATAATTATAAACCATTTATCGGAGGTGTGCCAATTTCTATTGAACGGTTGGCAAATGGATTGCGCAGTCTGGGGCATATTGTCTATATCTTTGCGCCAGAATATGAAACTAGGACAGAAGATGAAACTTATATCATTCGTTATAAAACTTTTCAAAAGAAAATGAAAAATGGTTTTGTCTATCCAAATAGTTTCGATCCAGCGATTGAAGAAAAATTTACTTCTCTTTGTTTTGATGTGATTCATGTACATCATCCAATGATGATAGGGCAAACAGCATTATATTTGAGTAAAAAGTATCAAATTCCATTAGCATATACCTACCATACTCGATATGAAGAATACTTACATTATTTTAAGTTTTTTGAGAAGATAGAAAGGGATATTGAGAAAAATATTTCTTCTATTGCGATAAAGAAAGCAGAAAATAAGATGTTGCTTTATAGTAAATCTGTATTAGTGCCAAAACTTATCCGCATATTCACAAATAATTGCGATTTAGTATTCGCTCCAACTAAGATGATGAAAGAAAATTTAATCGAGAGGGGAACAAGGACGCCGATTGAGGTTCTGCCAACGGGATTGTTATCTTCTTCTTTTATAGAAGATGAGAAAAAATCAGAAGAGATCAGAAGAAAATACAAAAATGGAAAAAAATATTTACTCTGCACAACAGCGCGTTTAGAAAGGGAAAAGAATTTAGAATTTTTACTGCGCGGAATTGCAGAATTAAAAATACAATTAGAAGGCTGTTTTCAGGTGTTGATTTTAGGAGATGGAAAGCAGAGAAAAGAGTTAGAAGAGTTAGTAAAACAGTTGGAAATAGAAGATGTAATAAGTTTTATAGGCAGTGTGCCAAATGAAGAGATAAAGGATTATCAATTTGCCAGTGATTTATTCTTATTTTCCTCTAAATCAGAAACTCAAGGCATCGTATTATTAGAGGCGATGGCAGCGAGAAATCCCGTGATTGCGGTAAAAGCGAGTGGAGTGGTAGATGTAGTGGAGAATGGAAAAAATGGCTTTATGACAGAAGAAAATATTTCTGAATGGGCAAAGGCAGCGGCAGATGTATTAGTGAATCCATTTCTCTATGACAGTTTAAAAGAAGGTGCTAAGTATACAGCAGAACAGTATCAAACTAGAGAAATAGCACATATAGCACAAGAAGTATATAAAGAGATGATACAGGAAAAACAAAATAATAAGAAGAATAAGAAATGGAGTTATCACTATGAGAAAGGAGAAATCCAACAAGTTATCGCTTCTATTAAACAGTTATTTGTGGCTAGTTAGTAAAACAACGAAGTTTGAGGTGAAAAATATTCAAAATTATTCTGCAAATAAAATAGCAGGATATTGGCATGAGGATAGCTACGCGATGAATTTAGTATTAAAGGAATTGGCGAAAAAAGATCCAAATATTCGAGTGATTGTAACAGCGGATACCAGAGGAGATTATATTGAAGATATGATTAAGAATTGTGGTGGAAGCGCGATTCGGATACCAGATGGGTTTGGAGCAAAGCCCTTTTTAAAATCTTTGATAAAAGAAGCAAAAGAAGATTGTACAATAGCTACTGCCTTAGATGGACCATTAGGACCTAGACATGTGCCAAAGACGATAACTTTTTTCTTATCTGAAGTCGGAAAAAAGGAATTTATCAGTGTTTGTTTTACGTATTCAAGGTGTTTGCGATTGAAAAGAAGATGGGATCATTATGCGATACCATTACCTTTTACAAAGATAACAGCAGTCTTATATTTTTATGGTATTGTAAAAAAAGCAGATATCCAAAATATTCCTATTGTTTTAGAAAATTCTTCTGATCAGGATGAAAAATAGAAGAGTTTATGTTATAATAAAGGACAATAAGAGTAGGATTGTTTTTCTTGTTTCAATTCTACAAATAAAATAAAGGCAGGTTAATTATTACAATGGAAGCGAATCACATTTTAATTGTAGAAGATGATAAAGACATTCGAGAAGGAGTGGAAATTTATTTAAAGAGTCAGGGATATGAAGTGTTTCAAGCTGGAGATGGAATAGAGGGGTTACAGGTTTTGGAGAGAGAGGAAATTCATCTGGCGATTGTAGATGTCATGATGCCTAGAATGGATGGAATTAAAATGACAGTGAAATTAAGGGAGAAATATGATTTTCCTGTTATTATGCTGTCAGCGAAATCAGAAGAAGTGGATAAAATTGCGGGATTGAATATTGGAGCAGATGATTATGTGACAAAACCGTTTACGCCGATGGAATTGATGGCGAGAGTGAATTCTCAACTGAGGCGTTATAAAAAGTTTATGGAGAAATTGGAGAAGAGGGATAAAGAGAATGTCTATAGTATTGGAGGGTTAGAAATTAATGAAGATACTGTAGAAGTGAGTGTGGATGGAAAACCAGTGAAGTTGACACCAATAGAGTTTAAAATTTTATTGCTGTTGATGAAAAATCCCGGACGAGTGTTCTCCGCAGATGAAATTTATGAAAGAGTTTGGAATGAAAGAGCGATTAATACAGATACCATCATGGTTCATGTTAGAAATATTCGTGAAAAGATAGAAGTGAATCCCAAAGACCCTAAATATTTAAAAGTGGTGTGGGGAGTTGGGTATAAGATAGAGAAACAGTGAAGTTTGTGATTGAGTTGGGTTTAACATGGGAAACAAAAGTTCGCACAGGAAAGAAACATTTAGGCGAAGCCGCGCTTTCGCTCTGTTCCAGACGTAGCGGATACTAAATTCGCAAATCCCGCTTCTTGCGGGTTTGCTCATTAAGTACCGACGTCTTCCAAGGGGCTTCTTTTGGAATTGTTTCTTTCCTGTGCTAGTTTGTTGGCTGTTTTATATAAAAAGAATGATATAAGGGCTATTATAGTGGGCGTTTGATGGTGGTAGCAGAATATGGGTTAGAGATATTTTGCATGATAATCAGAAGATATGTTCGGTATGATAGCTCTTTTATTTTTTATGAAAGCTGGTAGGGGGTGTTTCTTTTGATTATCCTTAGATTTTCATAGGTAAATCTTTGGGAAAACAGGAGTGTTTTTTTAAAGTATTCAGATATAATAGGAATAACAAAAAAAAGGAGTGAGAGAATAGTTGGATAAAAATTTGAAAAAGAAATCCAGAGTAGGAAATATAATTGCCGCTTTTCTTATTCTTGCCTCAGCATTTTTAATGGTGATTAGTTATCCGCATTTCAAAAAGACAGCAGAAAAAAATTATGAGAGAGAGGAGTATGATAATGAAGAAATTGTTTCTAAATTAATGAATTGTAATTATGCGCTTTATATTGATGCATTGGAAAAAAAGCAGAATCAGAGAATAGATCCTATTGATATCTTTTATCCAGAGTTAAGACAAATGAGGATAGATGACTATTATTCAGAAGAAGAAAGTGAAATGTCTGGTTATTATGAGATTACAGACATAGAAAGCTTTTTAAGTTACAAAAGAAATTTTATTGATAATTTTTACTCTGATTATCATTCTATAGAAAATGCTTTAAATTCTATAGAGGGGAATTGGGAATATGAAGTTTGGGACGAGAATGGAGAGAGAATTTTATCTAATACAGATAATATTTTAAAAGATTTGTATGAAGAAGGTATGGAACGATATTATCTGAGTTTTCAATATAATAAAGATGGAAGAGGTTTTGTTAAAGATGTAGTGGGGATATCAGAAGAGGAAGTACAAAATATTTTATTTGAAAATAGTGATCCTATGAAGAGATATTATAATTATTCTGAATATAGTTATTTTCCAGAGTTTTCCTTTCAAACTCCACAAAATTATACTTTTATTTATTGCGCTACGACACAAGGAATGGAGGGATATAAAGAAAGATGGCAGACATTAGGATATTATTATGACAATACTTCTTATTTATATTTTTTATTTTTCTTAGTGATTATTTCGGCAGCAGGGTTAATATTGCCATCTATAAAAAAATGGGAAATAGGAAAAGAAAAGATTTTTTGTATTCCATTAGAGTTGGTGTTTCTTTTATTTGCTTGTGTGTTGGGCACTAGCTTTTCTATGATACCTGATATCATTATTTCTATAAATAATGGAGAATGGACACAAATGATATTAGGGCAATGGAATATGCCAATAAAAATGGTGTATTTCCTCGTTTCTATGATAAATATTGCGATTTGGTCATTGATTTTTGGGACATGGTATTGGGGAGTAGTATGTATGAGGGCAGTATTTTCTATGGGATTAATAAAGTATTTAAAGGAAAGATGTTTATTTTGTCTAGTATGTCAGTGGATTGGAAGGCAAATAAAAAAGATATTTGGGCTGGGAAGGAGAATTTATCGAAGTTTTTTAAATATTGATTTGTCTAATAAAGAAACCGCTGTCATTTTAAAAATCGTGGTGGTGAATTTTGTGATAGCAGCGATTATCAGCAGTTTTTGGTTTTTTGGAATTATTGGATTAGTGATTTATAGTATTGTATTATTTTTTATTCTGCGCAAGTATTATATTGATTTGCAAAAGAAGTATCAAGTGTTGTTAAAGGCTACAAATGAGATAGCAGAAGGAAATTTAGATGTAGTGATTACAGAAGATGTGGGGATTTTTGAGGCATTTAAAGGAGAGATAGAAAGGATTCAATCTGGTTTTAAAAGGGCGGTGGAAGAGGAATTAAAAAGTCAGCGCATGAAAACGGATTTAATTACAAATGTATCTCATGATTTAAAAACTCCATTGACAGCGATTATCACATATGTGAATTTATTGAAAGATGAGAATTTAGAAAAGGAAAAACAGACAGCATATGTTGAAATTTTGGAGAGAAAATCCTTACGGTTAAAAAGTCTAATTGAAGATTTATTTGAAATCAGTAAAGCGACAAGCAAAAATATCAGTTTGAATTTGGTTGATATTGATATTGTGAGTCTATTAAAAGAAGTTAGATTAGAGCTTTATGAGAAGATAGAAGAATCTGGTGTAGACTTTCGATTTAATTTTCCAGAAGAAAAAATAATTTTATTATTAGATAGTCAAAAGACATATCGAGTGTTTGAAAATTTGATGGTAAATATTACAAAATATGCGATGCCACATACGAGAGCATATATTTCTCTGGAGAATAGGTATGATAAAGTGATTATTTCCATGAAAAATGTATCTATGGTAGAACTAAATGTAAAGCCAGAAGAGCTGACGGAACGTTTTGTGAGAGGGGATCAATCCAGAAATACAGAAGGATCGGGATTGGGATTAGCGATTGTAGAGAGTTTTGTAGAATTACAGGGAGGAACGATGGAGTTAGAGGTGGAAGCGGATTTATTTAAAGTGACAATTACATTTCCACATAATTATGAAGTATATCAGGAGAAACTTCCAGAAATAAGGTTGGAAATAGAAGAAGTTATAAAGGAAATTCAGGTAAAGGAATAAAAAAAGATAGGGTGTTAGATTAGATTTAGAACAAAAAGGTTCGCGTAATAGGATATTACGCGAACCTTTTTTCTAAAAAAATTTCTATCAATATAGAAAAAAATACCATATTCAAAAAAATGTTCTCATGAGAACTTTTTATAAGAAAAAATAATAAAAAAGGTTCTATGAATCATCTTGTATTTGTTTCACATAAGAATCAAAGGTTCGCTACAGCAAAGAAGTATTCCAACGAAGACGCGCTCTCGCTCCGTTCCAGACGTAGCGGTACTAAATTCGCAGCCCCTAACAGGTCTGCTTATTAAGTACCAACGTCTTCCAAGGGTCTTCTTTCGGAATACTTCTTTGCCTACGCTGGTTTATAGACTGCTTTAGAAAAAAAAGCATGTTTCATTTATCACAATAGAGTTCAAGTTACATTTTGAAAGATAAATACTACAAAAATATCCTTATTTGCTATTCCATACATAAAAATAAATCTCATTCCTATCCAGTAAAAAATTTTTGCAACAAATCCCGTCTTTCACTTCCTAGAAAAGCCTAAAAAGTAACGGTTTCCCGAAAAGATACCCTAGGCAGACCCTTGGAAGACGTTGGTACTTAATGAGCAGACCTGTTAGGGGCTGCGAATTTAGTACCGCTACGTCTGGAACGGAGCGGGAGCACGTCTGACAAGGGTATTTTTCGGGAAACCGTGACCCATTCGCCAATCTCTTTCCCCCTGAAACAACAGGCAACAACAGAAATCTCCTAACCAAAACCAAATAAACCCAACCCATTTGAAAAATTTCACCTTGCAATACAAAAACTTTTGTGCTATAGTAAGAAAGAAAAAAGGTTCGCGTAATATCCTATTACTAGAACTTTTATTCAGGATAGAGGGATTATGGAACAAAAAAAGATGGGGAGTGTGACGACGACCTATAAGTTACACTTATATCGGAAACATTTGAATTGGTTACGTTTGACTCAGGAATTATATCATTCCGTTTTCGCTTTTTATTATGAAGTTCTTTTAAACCATCAGGAATTGTTGGAGAGGAGTAATTATTCTTTGATGAGGGAATTAGAAATTCTTACGGTTGGCACAAAGGAGATGAAAAAGGCGGAACAAAAGCCAGAGTATCCTTTGGAAACCTTTCCCAAACTTCCTCTTTATTTCCGAAGAGCAGTGATCAATGGTGCGATCAGTTTAGTCCGAAGTTATCAAAAAAATTTGGAAAATTGGGAGCAGAATCCCGAAGTGTTTTCCTGCCCTTCCACGGCAAGGCAATTTCATGCTGCGCCCGTTTATTATAAAGGAATGTATAAGGATTTTACGGAGAGTAGTATATGTTTAAAACTTTATACTGGAGAAATATGGAAGTGGGTGAAGTATCGGTATACGGGAAGGGAGCTTCCGAAAAACGCGGAATGGCTTTCCCCTAGCATAAAAATTGGAAAGAAAGAAGCATGGTTACATGTGCCAGTGGTAGAAACGGTAGGAGATATTCGCACGATAGCGGAGCGGATGGAAACGGAAGAGAAGATCTTAGCGGTGTCTTTTCCGGGGAATGATGTGATGGCGGTCTGTTGTGTGTTGGATAAAGACGGGAAGAAAAGAAAGAGTTGTTTTCTGCGGGGAGGAAAGGAACTGAAAGCAAAAAGAAAACAGCTTGTGAGAAAGATGGAAAAGGTGAGGAAGAGTCGAGGGAAGAAGGAGAGAAGTGAGGGAGAGGTTGTACCAGAGAGGGTGTATTTGGAGAAGATAGAGAGGCTGAATGAAATGTATGCGCATAGGATCAGTCGAAAGATTGTATCATTTGCACAGGAGGAAGACATTAAAGTGATTGTAGTGCCGCATTATGAAGAAGAGATAGCATTTCAAAAGATGAGATATTTCAAGGTGAGTGAGTATGATTGGATTGGGAGAAAGATTATTCGATTTTTGAAGTATAAAGCCTTTCAAAAAGGGATAGTGGTAGGGAGTGTGGGAGCATATCATATCGCGGATCGGTGTAGTGAATGTGGAAGTGAGATAAAGAAATATAATGAAGGACATCGAGCGAATAAGAGGTATTATGGAGGGAAGCTTTATGTGTGTGAGAAAGGACATCGAGGGAATAGTGGAGAGAATACCGCGAGGAATATTGGAAAGAGGTTTTTGGAGAGATATCAAGGAATAGATGAGTTATAAATTAAAAAGATAGGATGAGGTATATGAGAATCATTTATGGTTCTATCATATAAAACCTAGGGAAACGATAGGTAAGGAAGACAGAAGGAAAGTTAGTTAGAAGAGAAGTCTGTGTTCTGACGGTACAGTATCGCCGGTATCTGCTTTCAGAAAGCACATACGAAGAAGGGAGAAATCCCGTTTATACTGAGAGGTATGAAAAGAAGGGTTTATGGAACTCATGGAAAGTAGAAAATATTTCGTTTCATTTAGAAAGAAATAAGAGGAAGAGAACTATGTGTATGGTATCAGTAGTTATGCCAGCATATAACGCAGAAAGATTTATCGGACAGGCAATCGAATCGGTATTGGAACAAGATGTTCGATTAGAATTGATTGTGATTAATGATGCTTCTACGGATGGGACAGAAGAAATGATTCAGACCTATTTAAAAGATGAGAGAATGGTATATGTAAAAAATGTGTGTAATCAAGGAGTAGCAGAAAGCAGAAATATCGGAGTAAAAAGAGCGAAAGGGGACTATATCGCATTTTTGGATGCCGATGATTGGTGGGAGAGAGGGAAGTTAGGAAAACAGGTAAAGGTACTAAAAGAAAAAGGAGCTGTTTTGTGTTATACAGGAAGGAAGCTGTATAGTCAAGATGGAAAAGAGTTAAAAGGAATCATTCGTGTGAAAGAGGCTTTATGGTATCAGCAGCTTCTTTATAGTAATTGGATCGCATGTTCTTCTGTTTTGTGGAAGAGAGAAGTGGCATTAGAGTTTCCTATGAAACACGATGAATACCATGAAGATTATATGGTTTGGTTGGAATGTCTGAAAAAGTATGGGATGGCATATGGGATTGATGAGCCACTTTTATGTTATCGTATGAGTAAAAAGGGGAAGTCAAGAAATCCAATAAAGTCTGCGAAGATGACTTATGGAATGCATCGCTGTATGGGAAAAAGTCTGTTAAGTGCGGCTTTTTATACAGGGAGTCATTTGATGAATGCGATTTGGAAATATCAGTGTGCAGCAGTAGGAAAAAAAGTTTGGAGCTTAAAACGTGGAAACGGTAATAAAAAATACGAAGAACAGTAAAGTGATAAAAATCAAAAAGATAATGAAGAAACTATACCATTTGGTGGAAGAGAATAGATTTTTTGCTTCGCTATGTTTTCGTGGATATCAGTTTTATAAAAAACTCAGATATAAAGAATGTAGAACAAATTGGAAAAAGAGAACACCATATTGGAAAAAAGAGGCGTTACCTCCAAAAAGTAAACTGAAAGAAATTATAGTAGCAGCGATATGTGATGAGATGACATGGAAAAATTTGCAGAAGGAATGTAAAGTGATTTCTTTGACACCTGCGAATTGGAAAGAGGTGTTTTGGAAAGAAAGACCAGATGTTTTTTTTTGCGAGTCGGCATGGACGGGGTTATTAGAGCAAAAAGAATGTTGGCATGGGCAGATTTATCGCAATCATAATCTTCTGTTTGAGAATAGAAAGACGCTTTTTTCTATTCTTAAATTTTGTAATAGGTATCAAATTCCTACGGTGTTTTGGAATAAAGAAGATCCCACTTTTTTTTCTCATCGTCGGTATGATTTTAAAGATACAGCACTTCGGTTTGATTGGATTTTCACGACAGCAAAAGAGTGTGTGGAGAAATATAAGGCTTTAGGGCATAAGCAGGTAGAGGTGATGATGTTTGGATTTTCCCCTTATTTATTTCATCCTTTGGGATGTTTGCCCAAGGAGAGAAAAGCGATCTTTGCAGGAAGTTGGTATGCAGAGGAAAAGGAGCGTTGTGAAGCATTAACACAGATATTTGATATGGTGCTAGAACAGGATATTCCGTTGACGATTTATGATAGACAAAGTGGAACGATAAAAGAAGGAAGAACCTATCCAGAAAAATATCGCCCTTATGTTAGAAAGGCACTTCCGTTTGAAGCGCTTGGAAATGAGTTTAAACATGTGAGGTATGCCATCAATATTAATACGGTGACAGAATCAGAAACGATGTTTGCGAGAAGAGTATTGGAATGTATGGCGATGAATACGATTTTAATTAGTAATGAATCGGTAGGGATGAGGAAGCTATTTCCGAAAGGGATCTGGTTTTTAGGAGAGGAGATGTCAGAGGAAGGGATAGAAAAGATTTGTGATGAGAATCGAGAGCAAATTTTTTGCTCTCATACGAATGAAAAACGTCTTACGGAACTATTTGAAAAAATAGGGATTTTGCAGAAAAGAGAAAAAGTGAGAATTTTGGTATGGAAAAAGACAGAAAAGAACAGATCAAAAGTACAGATGAATCAGTTAGAAGGAGAGAGGTTTGTCGCGGACTGTGTGACCGCAAAAGAGTTTTTATATGATATAAAACAGAGTTATCAATATGGATTTTGGATAGATAACAAAAATAAAATGCCAGATTTTGATATGGTATTGTCGCATGTTTGCTATTTGCCAAAAGGGTGTGGAATACGTGTTTCTAAGAAGGCAGATTTTACCATAATAGAAGATGCGGAACATGAAAATGTATTGTATCCATGGGAAATTTTTAAAAAGATCGTTTCGGAAAAACAAGGGAAAACGAAGAAATATCTTTTAAGAATGGGATTTTTATGAGTGTGGAAAGAAATGGGACAAAGGAGGAAGAAAAGATGAAATTATGTGTCATGGGATTGGGGTATATTGGATTGCCGACTTCTGCGATGTTTGCGAGTCATGGATGTGAGGT
>CAJUHN010000078.1 GCA_910585935.1 uncultured Lachnospiraceae bacterium
CGCGCTCCCGCTCCGTTCCAGACGTAGTGGTACTAAATTCGCATTTTCTTACGAAACTGCTCATTAAGTGCCAACGTCTTCCAAGGGGCTTCTTTTGGAATAAGTTCCTTCTCTTCGGCGCTAGTTTCTTGGCTTTTCTATGAAACGTAGCTATGCTAGATAAGAGCTTTTTTCAAAGGTTGTGTTTGGGCTGTTTTTTTGTTATATAATGATATTTTTAGAGTGTTATTTTGGGTTGATTAGTAGCGTAGCTTTTTTAGATAGTCTGTAAAGAATATGCAATATTTATTACAAATATAAAAAATGGAAAGGATTAAATTAATTCGTTGTGCTAGTTCACTGGAAAGCTGGAATTTATAGAGGTATTTCTTTTGAGCTTTCTATTCTATGCAAGTAAAAAAATTCTACTTTATGAGTGTTCCTTTCTCCAACTAGCACAATAAGTTAAATTATACGTCGTTAATAAATTCTTTTTATAATCTGTGTTTGAAAAAAACGTGATAGTTGATAACATGATATAGATATATTTTAATTATATAACTATAAAAAGTTTACATTAAAATATGATATAAAAATGTCGAATAGAAAGGAAGAAGAATTATGTATTGTAGAAAAGCCAAGAAAGTAGCTAAGGGAGCAAGGAATGATTCCAAAAGAAGCCCCTTGGAAGACGTTGGTACTTAATGAGTAGTCCTGTAAAGGGCTACGAATTTAGTACCACTACGTCTGGAACGGAGCGGGAGCGCGGCTTTGTTGGAACATTCCTTGTTCCCTTAGCGGAAAGGAAATATTGAAAAGGAAATGAGGTAGATGGAATGATGGAGAAGAAAAAACCTCTTATTATTTTGACAGGACCTACCGCGGTGGGAAAGACAGAGATTTCTCTTCTGTTTGCAAAGGCTATTGGTGGGGAAATTATTAGTGCTGATTCCATACAGGTATATAAATATATGGATATTGGTTCAGCGAAAATTACAAAGGAAGAAATGCAGGGGATTCCGCATTTTTTAATAGATGAATTATATCCAGATGAGGAATTTAATGTTGTTATTTTTCAAAAAAAAGCGAAAGAGTATATAGAACAGATCTATCAAAGAAGACATATTCCTGTGATTGTAGGGGGGACGGGTTTTTATATTCAGGCTGTTTTATATGGAATTGATTTTGAAGAAACTGCTGCCGATAAAAGTTATAGGGAAGAATTGGAAATGTTTGCAAAAGAAAATGGAGTAGAAGCGCTTCATAATAAATTAAAGGAGGTTGATGAAAAGGCGGCAGAGGAGATTCATGCAAATAATAAAAAAAGGGTGATTCGGGCATTAGAGTATTATAAACAGACAGGATGCAAGATATCAGAGCATAATGAAGAACAAAGGAAGAAATGTTCTCCATATCAGTTTGTTTATTTTGTTCTTAATCAAGATAGGGATATTCTTTATAAACGTATTAATGAAAGAGTAGATAAGATGATGGAGAAAGGGCTTTTAAACGAAGTGGAAGGGCTTTTAGAGATGGGGTATCAGAGGGAACTTGTTTCTATGCAAGGGATAGGATATAAAGAAGTAGTGTCTTATTTAGAGGGAGAGATTTCACTAGAAGAAGCGGTTGATAGGATAAAAAAAGAAACGAGGCATTTTGCAAAAAGACAGATTACATGGTTTAAAAGAGAATCAGAGGTGACATGGATAGAGATGGAGAAATATTTCAAAAAAGAAGATATGTTAAAGGTTTTATTACAGAAGTGTCGGGAAAAAGGAGTAATTTAAAATGAATGAAATAAAGGAAATGTATTGTGAGTTGGGGATATCAAAAGAAGTATATGAATTTGGAGAAGAGATATTAGAAGGGTTGAAAGAACGTTTTGAGAGAATAGATAAAATAGCGGAATATAATCAGATGAAAGTGTTAAAGGCGATGCAAAAAAATCGTGTCAGTGAGGCACATTTTGCAGCGACTACGGGATATGGATATAATGATATAGGAAGGGATACATTAGAACAGGTTTATGCGGATATTTTTCATACTGAGGCGGCATTAGTAAGACCACAGCTCACATGTGGGACACATGCGCTTTGTGTTGCACTTTCTGCTAATTTACTTCCAAAAGATGAATTATTATCTCCTGTGGGAAAGCCTTATGATACGTTAGAAGAAGTAATAGGAATTCGTGATTCTGTGGGGTCTTTAAAGGAATATGGGGTGACTTATAGACAGGTGGATCTTTTAGAAGATGGAAAGTTTGATTATGATGGAATAGAAAGGGCGATAAATGAAAGGACAAAATTAGTGACGATTCAGCGCTCAAAAGGGTATCAGACAAGACCTACTTTATCTGTGGAGAGAATAGGAGAACTGATTGGATTTATAAAAAAGATAAAACCAGATGTTATTTGTATGGTGGATAATTGTTATGGAGAATTTGTAGAAATAATAGAGCCTAGTGATGTTGGAGCTGATATGGTAGTGGGGTCTTTGATTAAAAATCCCGGTGGAGGGTTAGCTCCGATTGGCGGATATATTGCGGGGAAAAGAGAGTATATTGAGAGGGCAGCATATCGGCTGAGTGCGCCGGGACTTGGAAAAGAAGTTGGGGCGACATTGGGTATTAATCAGTCTTTTTATCAGGGATTATTTTTAGCTCCTACGGTGGTAGCAGGGGCTTTAAAGGGAGCTATTTTTGCGGCAAATATTTATGAAAAACAGGGATTTTGTGTGATTCCAAATGCAACGGAAGAAAGATATGATATTATTCAGGCGATTGAATTTGGAAAACCGGAATATTTGATCGCTTTTTGTAAAGGAATACAAAAAGCTGCTCCAGTGGACAGCTATGTCGTACCAGAACCTTGGGATATGCCGGGATATGATTCGGAAGTTATTATGGCAGCAGGGGCATTTGTGCAGGGGTCATCTATCGAGTTGAGTGCAGATGGACCATTAAAACCTCCCTATGCGGTTTACTTTCAAGGAGGGCTTACTTGGTATCATGCAAAAGTAGGAATTTTAAAAACTTTACAAGAAATGGTAACAGAAGGGTATACAAGTATAAAATGCTGTGATAAAATTGGGTAGACATCTTCTTTCTATATTTTCATTGTAATCAGTCAGATCTTGAAATGGGAGAGTAGTTGTGCAAAGGATAAGGGTTTCTTCTTTGAACGGATGTATTTGGAGAGAGCGTTTATAAGGAGAGAAATTATGCAAATAACTATGAAAGAACTTCCATTATCAGAAAAGCCATATGAAAAATGTCTTGCTTTTGGGACAGAAAAGTTAAGTGATGCCGAACTTTTAGCGGTTATCATTCGTACAGGAACGCGAGGAAGAAATGCGATTGATCTGGCAAATCAGATTTTGAATGTTTCAAAGACATCAGAAGGGATTTTAAACTTAACACATCTGACGATTCAAGAGCTGCTTCGGGTAAAAGGGATTGGAAAGGTAAAAGCAGTACAGTTAAAATGTATTGCAGAACTATCGAAAAGAATAGTGAAGGCAACGGTAAAAAAAGGGATGGTTTTTACGCTTCCTTCCGATATTGCGGAATATTATATGGAAGATATGCGCCATAAGGAACGAGAGGAGCTTCTTTTAATTATGATGAATTCTAAAAATAAATTACTGCAGGATATGGTATTATCTAGGGGGACAGTGAATTCTTCGTTAGTTTCTCCTAGAGAAATTTTTGTAGAAGCGTTAAAATATGGAGCAGTTTCTATTGCATTAGTTCATAATCATCCTAGTGGCGATCCTACTCCGAGCAAAGAAGATATTTTTATCACAAAAAGGATAAGGGAAGTTGCTGATTTGGTGGGAATTCCATTGATTGACCATATTATAATTGGGGATAATAAGTATATTAGTATGAAAGTTCGGGGAATTTTATAGTTTTCCGAGGGAAAGGAGCCTTAATCATGGCACAAAATGCATTTGGAGTGGATATTGGAACGAATAGTATCAAAATTTATAATAAAAATATGGATACTATTTTAAATGAAAAAAATGTGATTGCAATACAAAATAAAACAAAAGTATATGCCATTGGAGATGAGGCATATGATATGTATGAAAAAGCGCCAGATAATATAAAAATAAATTTTCCAGTGAAGTTTGGTGTGATTGCTGATATTCAAAATATGCAGACTCTATTTGAGCAGTTTATTAAAAAATCCAAGGGAGCAAAACATGCACTTCAGTCGGGGGATTTTTGTATTGCAGTACCTACAGATATTACAGAAGTGGAAAAAAGAGCTTTTTCAGATTTGGTACATTCTGCGAAAGTAAAAGCAAAAAATATCACTATCGTAGAAAAATCGGTAGCAGATGGTGTGGGAGTGGGGATAGAAGTAGATAGTCCCAGAGGAAATATGATCGTGGATTTTGGAGCGGATACTACAGAAATTTCAGTATTATCATTAGGAGGGATTGTAATTAGCCGACTTGTGCCTATCGGAGGGAATCGGCTAGATGAAAATATTTGTGCGCTGGTTCGCAAAAAATATAATTTAATTATCGGTATGAAGACGGCGGAAATTTTAAAAAAGCGTCTGTCAAATGCGATAGAATGTGAAAATGTTTCATTAAAAGTGTATGGAAGGGATTTGGTGAGTGGATTGCCATTAGAAAGGGCTATTTCAGCAGAAACAGTCTATGAGGCGATTCATGATACTCTTTATAATATTGTTGCAGATATTAAATTGATATTGGAGAGAACACCTCCAGAATTAGCAGCGGATATCATTGATACAGGAATTTTTGTGACAGGAGGTTCTGCTTCTTTAAAAAATTTTGGAACATTAATCAGCAATGAAACAGAATTAAAAGTGAATATACCAGAATTTCCTGAAAATTGTGTTGCAAAGGGGCTTGCCAGAATTTTAACGGATTCGGAATATACCAGTCTGTCTTATGTGCCAAGAGAAAAAATGATAAATTAAAGGATGATTTTATGAAAAGAAAAACAAAGTTTTCATTTCCGGCAAAATATCTGCTGATGATTTTATCTGTTCTTTGTGTTGGCACTTGTATCTTAAGTTTTACGAATGTACCTTTTGCTGCAAATCTAAAAGATGTGACAGGATATGTTCTAATTCCTGTGCAGAAAGGGCTTAATCAGGTGGGCTTATGGTTTTCTAATAAGGCAGACAATTTAAAAGAATTACAGTCTGTCATGGCGGAAAATCAGGAATTGAAAGAGCAATTAAATCAGCTTATGGAAGAAAATAGTAATCTAGCACAAGAGAAAACAGAGTTAAAGCAACTAAGAGAACTATATCATTTAGACCAAACATATGAGTATCCTAAAATAGCGGCAAAGGTGATTGGGAAAGATCCGGGAAATTGGTTTCGGATTTTTCAAATAGATAAAGGCTCTGAAGATGGGATTGAAGTGGATATGAATGTATTGAGCGGAAATGGTTTAGCGGGGATTGTGACCAGTGTGTCAGAACATACCGCGACCGTGCGCGCAATTATAGATGATTCGAGTATCGTAGGAGCACAATTTTCTGCAACATCAGATCTTTGTAATGTAGCAGGGGATTTGACTTTAATGAATACAGGAAAAATTCGGGTAGAGGATATCTCCAAGGAAGCTGAGATAGAAGATGGCTATACTTTAGTGACTTCTACCATTAGCAGCAAATATTTACCCGGAATTTTAATTGGTTATGTGAGTGATATCAAAATTGATGCGAATAATTTAACAAAGTCAGGCTATGTCACACCTGTGGTTGATTTTGAGCGTTTACAATATGTATTAGTTATCACACAACGAAAAGAACAATAAAGGATGTGAAAAATTGTTACGCAGAATTTTTATAGGTTTTTGCATTATCTTATTTTTTTTATTACAAGTCACTCTGTTTCAGCATCTGTCTATGGCATCTATAACACCAAATTTACTTCTTATTTTAGTATTTGAATTTGGATTTATCAGAGGAAAGAAAACAGGCATATGGGTTGGATTTTTCTCTGGATTGCTTCTAGATATTTATTATGGAACAGGAATAGGATTTTATGCATTGATTTATATGTACATTGGATTTTTAAATGGATATTTTCATAAATTATTTTATGATGAAGATATCACCCTTCCACTTTTGCTTTTGTGTGGAAGCAATCTCTTATATGGAATGATAATTTACATTTGTCGTTTTTTGCTTTATAATCGTCTGGATTTTTTTTATTATTTTCCGCATGTTATTTTGGCAGAAACAATTTACACGATAGTGATTTCTTTAATGGTATACCGACCAATATTAAAAATGAACCGGATACTAGAAGGATTGGAAAAAAGGAGTGCAAGCAAATTTGGTTAAAAGATTTTTTAAATCGATTCTTCAAGTTCTCAGTTCTCGGCTTGTTATACTCTCAACCGTCTTTGTCGCACTATTTTGTATTTTAATTATTAGGATTTTTTATTTACAGATTGTAAATGGAGAAAGTTATTTAAATGACTATCTTTATAGTGCAGAAAGAACGATTGACATACCAAGTACGAGAGGAATTATTTATGATAGAAATGGTGTTGAACTCGCTTATAATGAACTGGCCTATGCGGTCATGATTTCAGATGATGGAAGTCAGAATAATACGGAATTAAACAAAACTATTTATGATGCGATACAGATCATTGAAAAAAATGGAAATACTTTAATCAATGATTTTTCGATTACATTAGATGCCGATGGAGAATTTATTTTTACGACTTCTTCTGATATAAAGCGTTTAGGTTTTTTGAGAGATATCTATGGCAAAAGAAGTATTGATGAGTTAGATACCGACGGAAAAACACTTTCCACCTCGACAGCAAGAGAAGCATTTGAATATCTTTGCAGCAGCAAGAGATATAATATTTTAAATGAGCTGATGGTGGCGAAAATGACACCAGAGGAAAAAGAAAAAATACAATCTCAAAAAATATATACAAAAGAAGAAGCCCTTAAGATATTAACAGTTCGATATAATCTTTCTACTACAGCATATCGAAGATATATCAGTATCACAATGGCTTCTGATGTAAATGAAAAAACTGTGACAGCGATTAAAGAAAATAAAGCGGAACTTCCGGGAGTCACGATTGAAAAGGAAACGGTGCGCAAATATACAGATTCTGTTTACTTTTCACATCTGTTAGGATATACCCGAAAAGCATCTCAAGAGGATCTAGAAAAACTACTAGAATCCAATCCTTCTTATACGATTAATGATATTGTAGGACAAGAAGGGTTAGAATCTTCTTTAGAACTGCAGCTACAGGGAAAAAAGGGAAGTCAGACTGTATATGTGGACAGTCAAGGTAAAATTTTAGATGTCGCTGACGTCACAGAGCCAGTAGCGGGCAATAACTTTTACTTAACCATTGATTCTGAACTGCAAAAAAAGGTATATGATATGTTTGAAGCGTATTTAGCTGGAATTTTACTGACTAAAATCGTAAACCGAGATGTCACTATCACCCCTACTATGAGTGCAGGAAGCCGATACATTTCTGTAAAAGATGTCTATTATGCATTGCTTAATAATGGGATTATTGATATTAACCATTTCACCAGCCAAGATGCAACAGATTTAGAAAAAGAAGTATATCAGATTTTTTATCAGAAATTAGAAACAATTCTCGCACAATTAAAAGAAGAATTGACAAAAGATAATGCGACTATTTATAGTAAATTACAAGAGGAATATCAAATTTATATGTCTTATATCTATACTGTGTTAGAAAAGGCAGGTGTATTAATATCCAGCAAAATTGATACACATGATAAAACGTATATTGCATGGAGAAATGATGATGCTATCAGCTTACAGGAATTTTTAAAATATTCGATTTCTCAAAGTTGGATTGATACTTCAAAATTAGATGTAGAAACCAAATATTCTGATTCAGAAGAAGTCTATACTGCATTAATCAGCTTTATTGAAGAAAAATTAAGAAATGACAGTGGGTTTCATAAAAAGATTTATAAGTATATGGTGAAAAATTATACAATAACTCCCACACAAATTTGTTTACTTTTATTTGAGCAAAATGTGTTAGAATATAAGGAGGAGGATTATAATTCTCTGCGCGCCGGCAATGCGGTAACTGCTTTTGAATTTATCCGAGAAAAAATCAGAAATATAGAAATCACACCTGCACAGCTTGCCTTAGACCCTTGTTCCGGTTCTATTTGTATTACAGATGTGAACACAGGAGATGTATTAGCTTTGATTGCCTATCCAAGTTACGACAATAATAAACTCTCTGGATATATCGATGCAGATTATTGGAATTCCTTAGCAAATGATGAAACGAACGCAAAACCTTTATATAATCGTGCTACTATGACCACTACAGCGCCTGGTTCTACTTATAAAATAATTACAGCAATCACAGGACTGGAAGAGGGGGTCATCACTCCTAACGAAACGGTAAGAACGATAGGATATTTTGATAAAATACCTCCTAAAGTAAATTGCTGGATATATCCCGGTTCACATGGGATACAAAATGTAACACAAGCGATTCAAAATTCTTGTAATGGCTTTTTTTGTGAAGTGGGATATCGTTTGAGTTTAAATAAAGAGGGAACTTATACACCTGATTTAGGGCTTTCTAAACTTTTTAAATATGCAGAAATGTTCGGACTTAATGAACGCTCTGGCATTGAATTATCAGAAGCAGCCCCTCACATCTCTTCTGAATATCCAATTACTTCTGTAATTGGACAAGGAAATAATGATTTCACAAATGTACAATTAGCTAGATATGTATCCACCATAGCAAATGGAGGGAAAAATTATGAACTCACCCTTTTAGAAAAACGAACAGATTCTAATGATACGATATTAGAAATTTATGAGCCAAAAGCTACAAGAACAGTAGAAATACAAGAATCCACGTGGAATATCATTCATGAAGGAATGAGAAGAGTGATCACAAATGGTTCTGTAAAACAAATTTTTAGAACTCTTCCGATTTCTATCGCTGGAAAAACAGGAACAGCCCAAGAAAATCCTATGCGTCCTAATCATGCAGTATTTATGGCGTATGGACCATATGAGAATCCAGAAATCTCTGTCAGTGTGCTGATTCCAAATGGTTTTACTTCCAGTTATGCAGCATATGTTGCAAGAGAAACATTTATGATATATTATAATATGGGGTTAGAAGAATATAATTCAGCGCTCCTTCCAGGCAGCGAAATCGTAAGAGATTAGCTTGCTTCAAATAGAGCGGCATAAAAAATTTTCGTGAAGATATCGTGTGCCGCTCTAAAAATGGAGAGTAAAGAATAAAGGAGTGAAATGATTACATTGAAAAGCGCAGTGATTATAAAAGGAAATAAATATGGGATTTCTCTTATCTTAAATCAGGATTTGCCGTTTGAAGAATTAAAAGAAGAAATTGCTAAAAAATTTCAAGAGTGTAGAAAGTTTTTTGGCAGCGCGCAAATGGCAGCTTCCTTTGAAGGGAGAAAACTTAGTCAACAAGAAGAACAAGAGATTATTGAGATAATAGAAGAGAACTCAGAGATAACCATTATCTGTATGCTCGATTCCGATACAGAAAAAGAAGAACGCTTCCGATTATCTTTAGAAGCAAAATTAAAGGAAAATGAAACCATACCACAAGATGGTCAGTTTTATAAAGGAACTTTACGTTCTGGTCAGGTGCTAGAAGCAGAAAGCAGTATCGTTATTTTAGGAGATGTGAATCCGGGCGCTAAAATAATCTCAAAAGGAAATGTGATTGTATTAGGAGCATTAAAAGGAACTGTTTTCGCTGGGGCAGCAGGAAAAGAAGAAGCTTTTGTGGTCGCTTTAGAGATGCAGCCTACACAGATAAGAATAGCAGATTTTATCGCCAGAAGCAGCGATGAAAGGATAAAAGGAAAGATAAAAAATAAAAAATTAGAAACAGAAGCGAAAATCGCCTATGTGGAAGAAGAAAATATTTATATTGATGTGCTCAATAGAGATATTATGCGATATATTAACTAACAGGCGTTTGTGAATAAGGCAACAATATATAACAATATTGGTTTCTCTCACAAAAGATAAGAAGGACATGAATATTATGTCTTTTTTGGTCAAATATCTAAATATTGTATAATATTTTAAATTATATGCTTTTTTTAGGTTGCAAAATGATAAAATTCATGAGATAATTTAGAAATTAGGAAGAAGTATGGGAGGAAATAGAAGATGAGTGAAGTAATTGTCATTACATCCGGAAAAGGTGGCGTTGGAAAGACAACAACAACAGCAAATGTGGGCACAGGACTTGCAAAATTGGATAAAAAAGTGGTTTTGATTGATACCGATATAGGACTTCGTAATCTAGATGTGGTAATGGGATTGGAAAATCGTATTGTATATAATCTAGTCGATGTGGTAGAAGGAAACTGCCGCTTAAAGCAAGCACTTATTAAAGATAAACGCTATCCTAATTTATATTTGCTGCCGTCAGCACAGACAAGAGATAAAACAGCAGTAACACCTGAACAGATGAGAAAACTCACAGATGAGTTGAGGGAAGAATATGATTACATACTTCTGGATTGTCCTGCCGGAATAGAACAGGGATTTAAAAATGCTATTGCAGGAGCAGATAGAGCGCTTGTTGTCACCACACCAGAAGTATCCGCTATTCGCGATGCGGATAGAATTATCGGTCTTTTAGAAGCAAATGAGATGAAGAAGTCAGACCTTATTATAAATCGTATTCGCATGGATATGGTAAAGCGTGGAGATATGATGTCTATTGCCGATGTGGTTGATATTTTAGCGGTAAATATCATTGGAGCTATTCCAGATGATGAAAATATCGTTATTTCCACTAATCAGGGAGAGCCTTTAGTGGGAACAAATACCATGGCAGGACAAGCCTATATGAATATTTGCCATAGAGTTTTAGGTGAAAATGTTCCTCTTTTAAACTTAGATGGAAATAATAGTTTTTGGTCTAAATTCACTTCTATTCTAAAGAGAACAAAATGAAGGAGGGTTATAAGAATTTGTTTGACATATTTAAGAAAAAAACCTCCAGTGACGTTGCAAAAGACCGGCTGAAACTATTGTTAGTATCGGATCGTGCAAATTGTACGCCAGAATTGATGGAAATGATAAAAAATGATATCATCAATGTTATTTCAAAGTATATGGATATTGATGCAGACGGATTAGAAATTCAGATCACACAAACAGAATTTGAAGGAAATGATGAAGCAGTTCCGGCATTATATGCGAATATTCCGATAAAAGATATTAAGCATAAGGAGTAAAAAGACTTTTATGTTTCGGTTTAAAGAATATCGTTTTAAATATTATGATTTCCGCTTGATTTTATTTATTACTGCACTTTCTATTTTAGGTGTTATGGTAATAGGAAGTGCAGGGGCAGATAATGATGATAAAAAACAATTCATCTGCTTTTTAGTTGGATTGGTGATTATGGTATTTTTATCTATCGTGGATTATCATTTTATTTTAAAATTTTCTTGGCTTATGTATATTTTTAATATAGGATTATTATTATTATTAAAATTTATAGGCGAAAAAGGAGGAGGCGCTCAGCGTTGGATACGCTTTGGCAGCATAGGTATACAACCCTCAGAATTGGCAAAAATAATATTAATCTTATTTTTTGCTAAATTTTTCCAAAAATATCAGGAAAAGTTAAATACCATTCAGGTGATTATCGCTTCTATCGGTTTATTTGGAGTGCCTCTCTATCTAGTTTATAAACAACCAGATTTATCTACGAGTGTAGTTATTATCTTACTCTTTTGTGTCATGATTTATGTAGCTGGATTGAGTTATGCGATAATAGGAAGTCTATTAGCAATAGCTCTTCCTGCTGGTTCTTTTTTATTATATAAAATTTTACAACCGGGGCAGCAGATTATCGGTGATTATCAAAAAAATCGTCTTTTAGGATTTTTATATCAAAATAGTGATAATCCAAATATTGACCTTGCCATGATTAATGAAATTAATTATCAGCAAAAAAATTCTGTTTTGGCAATAGGATCAGGACAATTATGGGGAAAAGGATTAAATAATAATACGATTGCCTCTGTAAAAAATGGAAATTTTATTTCCGAACCACAGACAGATTTTATTTATTCCATTGTAGGAGAAGAATTAGGTTTTGTAGGAGCAGCAGCAGTGATTATCTTATTATTGCTTATTTCATTAGAATGTTTATGGATTGCGAAACATGCAAAAGATTTGTCTGGAAAAATTATTTGCGTAGGTATGGCTTCTTTAATTGCTTTGCAAGGGTTTGTAAATATGGGGGTAGCTACTTGGATACTCCCTAATACAGGTCTTACACTTCCTTTTGTGAGCTATGGAATGAGTTCTTTAATGAGCCTTATGATAGGAATGGGGATTGTATTAAATATTGGGATACAAAGAGAACCTACATTTAAAGAGGTATTATATACAGATGAGTGAAATATAAGTATAAAACGCTTAATCTAGCTCATCACATATTTTTATAAAGCTGGTTTTATGTTAGTTGCTGTTCAGGGTAATGGAAAGTGAAAGGGGACGCTTAAGCAAGGAAGTATTCCAGCGAAGCCGCGCTCTCGCTCCGTGTAAGACTACGCGGTACTAAATTCGCAATCCCTCATGGAGCTGCTCATTAAGTGCCGACGTCTTCTAAAGGTCTTCTTATAGAAATACTTCCTTGCCTTCGCTGGTTGGTTGGCTGTTCTACTTTTGGAAAAGTGAGTATGACAAGCCATAGAATAGAAAGGCTAAATGGTAACGGCTTTACAGCTTATTGTAATAAAAATGGCTGAACAACAGTCAGAAAGGAGAATATATGAATATTGGACTCATCGCACATGATGCAAAAAAGAAATTGATGCAAAATTTTTGTATTGCATATCGAGCTATTTTAAGCAAAAATTCACTTTATGCAACAGGAACAACAGGAAGATTAATTGAAGAAGTGACGAATTTAAATGTCCATAAATATTTAGCAGGACAATTAGGGGGAGAGCAGCAATTAGGCGCTCAAATAGAACATAATCAGATTGATTTAGTTATTTTCCTAAGAGATCCTTTATCTCCAAAATCACATGAACCAGATGTCAATAATGTATTTCGCCTTTGTGACATGAATAATATTCCTTTAGCAACTAATGTTGCCACTGCTGAACTACTCATCAAATCACTAGATCGAGGTGACTTAGAATGGAGAGAAATATACAAATAGAAAACAGGAGAAGAAAAAAAGATATGAAAAAATTCATACCCGTTGTTGTTTGCGTGTCTTTTTTACTGTGTAGCTGCGGAAAAGAAAAATCAGAACAGATTATGAAACTGTATGATGTCACATCTCAGCAAAGTGAGTTTGCTTATATTCAATCTTCTGATTCTGTTGTAGGCACTGCTTTTGCTTCTGATTTATGTGTGGTATCGAATGATGTACAGCAAAGTGGTGTCGATATCACCTCGGAAGTAGCATCTATTTATTGCCTCGATGATAAAGAAATTATCTATGCGAAAAATGTTCATCAGAAAATGAATCCTGCTAGTCTTACCAAAGTGATGACAGCATTATTACTATTAGAATATGGCAATTTGGATACAGAAGTGACTATTACACAAGAAGCTATGATAAGCGAATCTGGCGCGACATTATGCGATTTAAAACCCGGTGATAAATTAACATTACGTCAGCTTCTAAATTGTGCTCTTGTTCGTTCTGGAAATGATGCGGCTTCTGCTATCGCTATCGCAGTGAGCGGAGATATTAATTCGTTTGTGGATAGAATGAATGAAAGAGCAAAAGAATTAGGAGCGACAAATACACATTTTGCAAATCCGCATGGTTTGACAGAAGAGAATCATTATACTACAGCATATGATATGTACTTAATTTTAAACGCTGCTATGCAATATGATGAATTTTTAACTATGAGCAGTCAAGGGAGTTATGAATTAAATTATGAAAATGCGAGTCAGCCTAGAACGTATGATTCTACCAATCGATATTTGATTAATAAGGCAACTCCTCCAGAAGGCATCAGAATAGTAGGTGGGAAAACAGGCACAACAAAGGCAGCCGGTTCTTGTTTAGCATTATTATCTAAAAATCCGCAAGGAAAATGGTTTTGTTCTATTATTCTAAAAGCGGAAAGTGGAGATATTATGTATGAAGAAATGAACAAACTTTTGCTTTTAGAATAAAAGGGGACGCTACGGCAAGGAAGTATTCCAGCGAAGCCGCGCTCTCGCTCCGTTCCAGACGTAG
>CAJUHN010000079.1 GCA_910585935.1 uncultured Lachnospiraceae bacterium
TGTGCGCTTAGTACCGCTACGTCTGGAACGGAGCGAAAGCGCGGCTTCGTTGGAACATTCCTTGCTGGCAGCGAACCTCCCTTTCTAAAAACCCCCTTCTCCTTAATCCCTAGCCTCTATCAATATCAATATCCCCTCCGAAAATGATATCCTTCCTTCTTCTTCTTTTAATTCATTACTGATTCCTAAAGTCAAATTAGTCCGAATATCCATATCATAATGACATAAAGGATATCGAAACCCTTCTAATGTCAGATCTCGAACAACACTTGTAAATGGCAATAAACTAATATACTTCCCAAATACCTCTGACTTTCTTACTATCTTTTCCCTTTGAATCAACTGTATTCTATTATAATCATCACACAAATAACAAGGAATATTCTCTTTTAAAGGAAGCGCTAATAACTGAATATTTCCAAGGGTATGATCCATCCGTGTTCCAATCCCTCCCAAAATATAGATCTCCTCACTCTGATACTCCACTGCCATCTCCACAGCAATCTGACCATCTGTCATATCTTTTTCTGGCTGAAAAATACGCACAGGAATATTCTTTTTTTGATAAAAATCCACCATCTCTTTTGGAACAGTATCAAAATCTCCTACTATATGTGTTGGCAAAATCCCCATCTTCTCTGCTGCAATCAAACCTCCATCTGCCGCAATCACATAGTCAAATTTTTCCTTTTGATAACCCCTTCCTTGATATAAATTACCCCCCAATAAAATCAATGTTTTCTTCATATTGTGTTCCAATCCACCCGAAAATCTACTGGTACATCATTTCCAAATTCTTCAAATATATTTTTAAATTCCTTTACATTCTTCATTTCATTTCCATTAAAAATGCTAGAACCTGCCACAATAATATTTGCACCTGCTAAAATAACCTCTCTCACATTTTTAGGGCTGATACCGCCGTCTACCTCTATATTGACGTCTAATCCTCTCTTTTGCACAAGCTCTCGAAGTTCTTTTATCTTTCTTGTCATCTCTTTTATATAAATCTGTCCTGCAAAACCGGGATTCACTGTCATCACTAAAACCACATCTAACTTATGAAGCACATATTCTAAAACATGTAACGGAGTAGAAGGATTTAAAGCCACGCCTGCCTTTACACCGAAATAACGGATTTTTTCTATTGTGCTATCTAAATGAACACAGGATTCCGCATGTATTGTAATACAATCTGCCCCTGCATTGACAAAATCTTTGATATATCTTTCTGGATCTTGTATCATCAAATGCACATCAAAAGCACAATTTGTTATTTTCCTTATGGATTCTATCACCGGAATTCCAAATGTAATACTAGGAACAAATAGACCATCCATAACATCAATATGGATCATATCAACTCCTGCTGCAGAAACTTTTAAAATATCCTCTCCTAAACGCGCAAAATCGGCTGATAAAATTGATGTTGCAAGTTTTAACATAGTGAACTCTCCTTTATATCTGTTTCTTTAATATTTTTTCTTCTCTTTCAGTTCCTCATATAACATCATATAATTTTCATATCTAGATGAATGAATTCTTCCATCTAAAACGGCTTGTTTTACCCCACAAATCGGCTCATTCATATGAACACATCCTTTAAATTTACAATCTTTTTCATATTCTTTAAATTCCACAAAATATTTTTTTAATTCTTCTTTTTCTAATTCTTCTAATGATAAAGAGGTAAATCCTGGTGTATCCATTAAATAAGTATTTCCTTCTAGCTGAAAAATTTCTGAATGTCTGGTTGTATGCTTTCCTCTCTTAATCTTTTCGCTAATTTCGCCTATCTGCATATTGGCATCTGGCTGTATTTCATTGAGCAAAGAAGATTTTCCCACTCCAGACGGTCCTGCCAAAGCAGTAGTTTTACAATATAATAACTTCTTTATTTCTTCTATTCCTTCTTTTTTGTATACACTGGTAAAAATAAGTGGATACTTACTCTCTTGATAAATTTCTTTTAATCTGTCCTGATCCTCTTTAGAAACTAAATCCTTTTTATTAAAGCAAATGATAGATGCTACCTGCTGCATCTCCATCATGACTAAGAATCGATCTAATAAATTCAAATTAGGTTCAGGACTTGAAACAGCAAAAATGATGAGCGCTTGGTCGATATTTGCCACTGTTGGTCTTATAAGTTGGCTAGTACGGGGAAAAAGCTCGGTAATAATACCAAGCTTTTCTTTTTCATCTAACACTGCGATTTCCACATTATCCCCGACTAATGGCTTTTTGTTCTTTATTCGGAATACTCCTTTTGCCTTACATTCATAGATCCCATATCCTACTACATGCACATAATAAAATCCTGCAATTCCTTTTATTATTTTTCCTTGCATAATTTTCTCCATTTCTGTGTGGTCTTTTCACTTTTTGCCTATTGAAAATCCACTAAACAACTGCCACAGTCATGCTCCACTCCGCCAAATGTCAGATATACACGTACAGAGCCTTCATATAATCCTGTTTCTCCAATAATATCGTTTTTTGTATATGGAAAACTTGATGGATTTACTGTTACTTTCTCAATATCTCTCAATATTGTCTTTCCATCTTCTGTTGTCTGAGAAAGTTCTAAGCGCAAAGTGGCATCACCATAACGTGGCGGATTGATAACTCCGGGCGAAATTGGCTCTGCAAAATTATTGCCGTCGTCTGTAATATATTGAGAAACTTGAGATAAATTGATGGTCAAAGAACCTTTAAATGTCACTTTTCCCTTACTCACCACTAAATTCACAGATGTCCCTTGTTTTGCTATTTTTCCTGCTTCTAGATTCTGACTGATGATTTTCCCCGCTGCTACCTCTGTACTCTCTGCCTCTTCTGTCTTTCCTAGAATAAATCCTTCTTTCTCTAATGCTAATTTCGCTTCTTCTAATGTCATGCCCTTTACATCAGGAACAGGCACTTCTTTAAATTCTGGTCCCATGCTGACAGTGATTGTCACTTTATCTTTTTTCATGATCATAGTATTTGGAGTCGGATTAGAGCTTATTACAATTCCTTTTTCAATTTCATCACTATATATATATTCTGATGTCACTTCCAGCTCTTTATCTTTTAGTGCTGCAATCGCCGACTGTTCTGTTTTTCCGGATACATCTAACATAGAAAATTTCTCTGGTCCGGTACTCACAACCACTCCTATTGTACTATTTCTAGCGATAGAAGTTCCTGCTTCTACTTCCTGTCGGATAATTTTTCCTGCTTCTATAGTATCAGAACTCTCTCTTCCTGTGACAGTGATTCCCAAATTCATCTGATTAAGTGAAATTAATGCATCTGCCTCAGAAAAACCTACTACTGATGGTACAGTTACCATATTCACACCATTAGTTGTTGTTTCTGTCTGAGCTGGTACAGTGCTAGAAGTAGGAACAGTAGAAGTATCTAATGTACTTGTAGTCTGTCCAGAAGTCGGATTCTCATTATTATTTCCCTTTGGCATCATTTTCATAATAATAAAAATCAATAGACACACGATCAGAACAGCCGCTACCACACTCAATATGGTCATCATTTTCTCTACTTTAGGATTCACGCGATCTCCTTCTTCTACTTCTTCTTTATAAAAGTTAGAATTAGGATTTGCCTTTGATTTCGGAAGCACAGGTCTTTCGTTTTCTTCTTCTCTGTTAGAATTTTTTTTCAGTACGGTTACTTCCTCCTCTGTTAAAGAAATAGTAGGAGCTTGTGGATTCACGGGAATCAATTGTACAAAATCTTCATCTGGAGTGATTAAAGATTTTTTCAAATCTGCAATTACATCACTCGCTTTTGCATAACGGCGTTCTGGTTTCTTCTGTGTACACTTATAGATAATCTTCTCCACACTGATCGGCAGATCAGGGGTATAGTCCCTAGGAGAAGGGAGTTCATTTTGAATGTGTTGAAGTGCCACTGCGACAGTATTATCTCCTTCAAATGGAAGCATACCAGTAACCATCTCATAGAGTGTAATTCCTAAAGAATAAATATCACTTCTCTCATCACTATAACTGCCTCTTGCCTGTTCAGGAGAAATATAATATACCGATCCTACTGCATTAGAACTAATCGTCTGAGAAGAGGAAGCGCGCGCGATCCCGAAATCTGTAACTTTTACTTTTCCCTCCCTTGATATAATAATATTTTGGGGTTTAATATCCCGATGTATAATATGATGACTATGTGCTGTTTGTATTCCCTGTGCCACTTGAATCGCAATACTGACTGCTTCTTTTACATCTATTCTCCCTTTTTTATCAATATATTTCTTCAGTGTAATTCCTTCGACTAATTCCATCACAATATAATAAAGTCCATTTTCTTCTCCTACATCATAAATATTGACTATATTAGGATGGCTTAAAGCTGCTGCCGCTTGTGCTTCCGCTCGGAATTTAGATACAAAATTTCTATCTTCACTAAACTCTGACTTTAACACTTTAATTGCTACATATCGGTTTAGCTTATGACATTTTGCCTTATACACATCTGACATTCCACCAGAACCAACTTTACTAAGTATTTCATAGCGGTCATTCAAAATTGTTCCGTTTGTTAACATACTTTCTTTCTCCTATCCGCTCTGCTTTTCCAAAAATAAAAGCAGGCCTTTCAGAACTCATTTCTCTTTTCTGACTTTTTATGGTTCAATTAAAATAGCAGAGATATTATCTCTTCCGCCATTTCGATTCGCCAATTCAATTAAACTAAAAATCTTTGCCTTTGTCTGTTCTTCCATTTTTATCCCCTCTTGTGCATCACGATTACAAATATAGAGAATATCAGAATCCTCTATCATATTAGTCAGCCCATCTGAGCATAAAAGAACGGATTCGTTCTCCTTTAATTCCATTTCAAAAAAATCTGCTATTACTGTTTCATTCACACCAACAGCTCTTGTAATGATATTTTTCTTCTCATGATATTTTGCTTCATTTTTATCAATTTCCCCCAATAAAACCATCTTTTCTACGAGGGAATGATCCCTTGTAATCTGTCGGATAGTATCTCCTATAACATATAATCTACTATCTCCCACATTGGCAACACACAAAGCATTTCCTATTATAACTGCCGCTACAAAAGTAGTTCCCATCCCTTCTAAAGTCATCGTTTTTTTTGACTCCTGATAGAGTAAAAAATTCACTTCCTGTAAAGTGTGCTTTATAATAGAAATAGGATTTTCATAAGATGAGGTCTTCACTTTTTCTACAAAGTTATTGACAGTAAAGGAGGAAGCATAATCTCCTGCTTTATGCCCTCCCATTCCATCTGCGACAATAAATAAATTAGGAAGATTGCCTACGGGGGTTTTGGAATAAAAAATATAGTCCTGATTCACCAACCGGCTTCGACCTATATCTGTTTGCCCATACACCCGCATGATTCATTCTCCTTTTCTTTTTGTTCATTATGATAACTTTTTCTCAATTGACCGCAAGCGCCATCAATGTCCCCGCCCATTTCCCTTCTTATAGTAACATTAATTCCATAATTTTCAAGCTTATTTTTAAAATTTAAGATTTCTTTTTTTTGGGACTGCTTAAAATCTCTCTCTTTTATCGGATTCACAGGGATCAAATTCACATGACAATTCATATGTCGAATCCACCCTGCTAACTCATGTGCATATTCTATTTTGTCGTTGACCTCATGGATTAAACTATACTCAAATGTAATTCTTCTACCCGTCTTTTTAAAATAATATTGACATGCTTCCATCAGTTCTTTCATAGAATATCGATTCGCCACAGGCATTAATTGTTTTCTTAAGTCATCATTAGAAGCATGAAGAGAAATCGCTAATGTGATCTGTAACTTTTCTTCTGCTAATTCTCTTATTTTTTCTGTCAGACCACAAGTGGAAACAGTGAGATTGCGCTGGCTGATATTTAGACCATTCTCATCTGTTAAAAGCTCTATAAATCTTAATAAATTCTCATAATTGTCAAAAGGTTCTCCCATTCCCATCACCACTACATTATCCACTCTTTCTTTTGTCAATCTCTGAATCCGATAAATCTGATCTAACATTTCAGAAACTTCTAATGACCTAGTCAGTCCATCTAGTGTAGAAGCACAAAAGCGGCAACCCATTCTACACCCCGCCTGTGAAGAAATACATACCGAATTTCCATGATGATATTTCATCCATACACTTTCTATTCTACTGCCATCTGATAATTCAAATAAATATTTTGTCGTTCCATCTAATTTGGAAACCTGTATTTTTAACGGTTTTAAAGTCACTAAATAAAATCTCTCTTTTAGTTTCTCCTTAAAATCTTCAGAAATATTTGTCATTTCTTTAAAATCTTCTATCTGTTTTTTATGAATCCATTCATAAATCTGTTTTGCTCGAAATTCCTTTTCTCCAAGTGCTAACATCTCTTGTTTTAATTGTTGTAAATTATATGCTTTTATATCCTTTTTCACCATCTATTTTTAACCTTTATTCCTTTTTGCGAAATCTCGCAAAGTAAAATCCATCTCCATCATCGATTCCCTGTAAAAAAGTCCTGCTCTCTTCTAATTCAAACGGATACTCTTTCAAAAACCACTCCGTATTTTCCTCATTTTCTTTTTTATTTACTGTACAAGTACTATAAAATAATATCCCACCCTTTTTCACATAACGCCAAACAACAGATAATATCTTCTGTTGTAATTGTTTTAACTCCTTCTGCGTTTCTTCTGTCATCTTATATTTTAAATCGTTCTTCTTTCCAATCACCCCCAAACCAGAACAAGGCAAATCAGCGATTACAATATCTGCTCTATTTTCATCCTTTTTTGTTAAAATCAATGCATCTTGTACAACAGCCTCTATATTCTTGAGTCCACTTCTTTCTATATTCTCTTGAATAAAATTCACTTTATTTTTGCTTAAATCTCTCGCTTCCACATGTCCTGTAGCATTTAGCTTTTCTGCAATATGAATACTCTTTCCACCCGGAGCAGCACACACATCAAGGACAAAATCTCCTTTTTTCACCCCACATTTTTCTGCTGCCATCATGGAATTTATATCCTGCACACTGATAAACCCTTCTCTAAATGCTTCTAATCCTTCTAAATAATCATATCCTGATATCCTCAAAGCATAATCTGGATAAGAACACTCCTCTACAACCACACCCTCTTTTTCTAACATCTGCCTTATCTCTTCTTTTGTCCTTTTTTCAATATTACACCGCACACTAATTCCCCGCTCCTCTTTATAAGAAACCTCTAACATCTTTCGTGCCTTTTCTATTCCATACTGCTCTATCCATTGTTTGATAATCCATTCTGGTGTAGAATAAAAAACAGACAAATACCATGTACCTTCTTTTTTCTCATCTGGATACTGAATACTATCTTTTCTTCTTTCTATGGTGCGCAAAATTCCATTGACAAACCCTTTTAAGTTCTTAAATCCTTTTTTCTCTGCCAATTTCACCGCCTCATTACAGGCGGCTGATTCCGGCACACCATCCATATATAAAATCTGGTACAAACTGAGTCTTAAAATATTTCGGATAACGGGTTTCATTTTTTCTGTAGGCACACTAGAAAATTGATTCAAAATATAGTCTAACGTAATAATCCTTTCTATCGTCCCTTCCACCAATCTGCTCAAAAATGCTCTGTCCTGTTTTTCTAAATATTGATACTTTTTTAGAACCTGAGCGAGCACCAAATGGCTCATCTTTCCCTTTTCCATAATTTCTATTATGCTAAGTAAAGCAATTTCTCGAATATTTATTTTAGTCATTGCCACCTCTTCTTCCGAATAATAAAATCAACCGCAATAATTGTAAAATAGAAGACGCTGCTCCTGCAACATAAGTGAGCGCCGCTGCCTGCAGCACCTTTTTTGTCTGGTCAACTTCCTGTCCATATAAAATCCCATTTTCTCCTAAAAGCCGAACTGCTCTTTTAGAAGCATCAAATTCTACTGGAAGTGTAACCAACTGAAACAATACCGCAAAAGAAAATAATACAATTCCAATCGTAATTAATGTATGATTCCAGCTCAAAATCACCCCTAATAAAATTAAAGGCCATGACAATTTTGATCCAATATTTGCAATAGGAACAATATTAGACCTTATCTGCAACGGCGCATAACCTTTCGCATGTTGAATCGCGTGTCCACATTCATGAGCAGCAACTCCTACCGCAGCTACAGAACTAGATCCATAAGTCGCATCAGAAAGACGCAATACTTTATTTTTGGGATCATAATGATCCGTTAAATTCCCTGAAATATGCTCTATCCGCACATCATAGATTCCATTACTGCGCAATAACTTATCCGCTGCCTGTGCTCCTGTCATTCCACTTGCACTGTGTACTCTGGCATATTTCTGAAATGTGGAATTTACCTTTGCAGACGCCGCCATACAAATGATCACGCCAATTAAAACCAAGATATAAGTAGCATCAAACCCATAATAAGCACCCACTAACATAACCATTCTCCTCTCTATCGGATTCCCAAAACCATTCCCTCTTCTAATTTATGACCATTTAAAAAATCCTTCACTGGAACTCTTTTCTTTCCCTCTAACTGTACCTCTTTTAAAACCAAGATTCCTTTTCCCGTCTGAACCCAAATCTCCATTTCATCTATACTGAAATCTTTTTCTATCTTCAAAACTTCTCCACATTGCGCCTCTTTTTCCTCTATTTCCTTTTCTATTCTCGCCCTCCAAATCTTTAATGTCTTTCCACCCAAATAAGTATAAGCGCTCGGCCAACTATTCAGCCCTCTTATCAGCCGTTCAATCCCAACTGCGTCCTGATTCCAATCAATACAACCCATCTCCTTTGTCAACATCTTCGCATAGGTAGACAAAGAATCATCTTGTTTCTCCCGAACAGCCGTATTCTCTTCCAACTCTTTTAACACATCTAAAATCAGCTTTCCACCCAAAGCAGCCAATTTATCATGTAAACTATCCGCTGTTTCCCCATCATAAGCTTCATTAGAAATCTCAATTTTTACTTTCTTAATCATATCGCCAGTATCCAATCCCTTTTCCATATACATAGCTGTAACTCCCGTTTCCTTTTCCCCATCTATAACAGCCCATTGTATCGGAGCTGCTCCTCTATATTTAGGAAGTAAAGAAGCGTGTACATTAATACACCCATACTTAGGCATATTTAAAATACTCTCCGGCAGAATCTGTCCAAATGCCACCACGATAATCACATCTATCTCCATTCCCCGCAGAGTTTCTATAAACTCAGAATCCCTCACCTTTACTGGCTGAAATATCGGTATATTCGCCTCTAATCCCGCCTTTTTTACCGCTGAAAACTGCTGTTCCTTTCCTCTTCCCTTTGGTTTATCCGGCTGTGTCACAATTCCTACCACCTCATGCTCTGAAGCGATAAGCTCGTTCAACGTAGGCACAGAAAACTCTGGTGTTCCCATAAAAACAATTCTCATATAATCCCTCCTGTTTCTAAATTTTCCCCCTTCATAAAAGTAAATATTCCTAATCCTCTTTTCCACTCACAATCAAATCTAAAATTCAAACCAAAAAAATTCAAAAAATACCCCTCTTCTTTATTATAAAACATCAATTCCCTTCCGCAGAATAGCCAACAAACTAGCACATGGAAGGAGGTATTCCAAAAGAAGCCCCTTGGAAGACGTCGGCACTTAATAAGCAAACCCACAAGGGTTCGCGAATTTAGTGTCCGCTACGTCTGGAACGGAGCGAAAGCGCGGCTTCGTTGGAATACCTCCTTCCATGTGCGATCCCTTCGTTCAAACTCTCTCAAATCTCACACTTCTCACTCCTGCTCCTGTTCCTCTGAATCCCTTCCATAATATTTATCTGTATCCATAACTTCACTTTCCGCCTTATCAATATATAAAACCCCTTCTAAATGATCACATTCATGACAAATAGCCCTCGCTAAAAGCCCTGCCCCCTCTATCACAATCTCATTCATATCTCTATCAAAACCCTTCACCTTAGCATAATTAGGTCTTGTCACAGTAGCAGTTTTTCCGGGAATACTCAAACACCCTTCGCCCCCTGTCTGAGATCCACTCGTTTCTAAAATAACAGGATTCACCAGCACAATCGGTCCATGTTCATCTCCTACATCAATCACCACAATACGTCTTAAAATTCCCACTTGAGGAGCAGCTAACCCCACTCCACTTGCCTCATACATGGTTTCCAACATATCATCAATTAGTATACGAAGTTTTGGTGTCATTTCTGTGATTTCTCTGCATTTTTTTCTTAAAATTTCATCATTTTCTATTCTAATATTTCTAATCGCCATTTTTTCCTCTTTTCCGCACAATCTCATCTGTGCTTAATACGTATTCATTGGGTTAAAATCAAACTGCACTTGCACATCTGCTTCCATCTGTGCCTGCTCTGTCTTCACTTCTAATATATCCTTTATCTTTTTCAACTGATTCCCCGATTTTGACTTACCTTCTTTTAAATATAATATTTTTCGATAAAAATCTTGAATCTTAGATACGGTAGCATCCGCTGGACCAATAATTAAAATTCGATACTCTACACAATATTTCTCTGCTGTATCCTTCAAAAGTTCTGCCATTTTCTCACAAGCTTCTAAATCTTTAGAAGAAATTAAAATCGCCAGCAGATCCCCTACAGGAGGATACCCCAACAATTTCCGATACAGAATCTCCTTTTCATAAAACTTACGATAATCTTGAGTAGCAGCAGTTTCTATACTATAATGCTGTGGACTATATGTTTGTATCACCACTTCCCCGGCTAAATGTCCTCTCCCTGCTCTTCCCGCTGCCTGTGTCAATAACTGAAATGTTCTCTCTGATGCCCTATAATCGTTTGCATAAAGCGACATATCCGCTGCTAACACTCCCACCAGCGTCACAAACGGAAAATCATGTCCCTTCACTATCATCTGTGTCCCGATTAAAATATCCGCCTCTCGCCTAGAAAAAACGCTCAATATCCTTTCATGCCCGTCCTTTCCTGCCGTAGTATCCGAATCCATTCTGAGCACTCGTGCTGTCGGAAATTCTCTTTTCACAGCTGCTTCTACTTTTTGTGTTCCTGTTCCAAATGCTGCAATATAAGGAGAACCGCAAAAAGGACACGATTTCGGCAATGGAATCTGATATCCGCAGTAATGACATTGTAAAGTTCCATCATTATGTGCTGTCAAGCTGACATCACAGTGTGGACAGCGAATGGGATTTCCACATGAACGACAAGAAACAAATCCTGCATAGCCTCTTTTATTCATAAACAATAATACTTGCTGTTTTTTATTCAGTCTGTCCCAAATAAGTTGTTTTAATTGATTACTAAACATGGATTTATTTCCATTTTTTAATTCCTCCCGTAAATCCACCACAAATACAGAAGGCATCGCTCTTTCATTCACTCTGTTTTTCAATTCAAACAGCTTATATTCTCCCTGTATCGCACGATAAAAAGCCTCTATAGAAGGCGTAGCAGAACCCAGCAACACAGAAGACCCTGTAAGTTTCGCCAACTCTATCGCTGTTTCTCTCGCATGATATTTAGGCACATTTTCACTTTTATAACTGCTCTCATGTTCTTCATCTATAATAATGAGTCCCAACTCAGAAAAAGGAGTAAAAAGTGCAGAACGAGGTCCTATCATAATAGAAATTTCCCCTTTCTTCGCACGTTCAAACTGATCAAACCTTTCCCCTTGAGACATTCTAGAATTTAAAATAGACACTTTATTCCCAAATCGCTTATAAAAACGGTGTACCGTCTGATAGGTCAATGCAATTTCTGGTATCAGAACAATCGCCTGCTTTCCCATAGAAATAACATTCGCTATAATCTCCATATAAACTTCTGTCTTTCCGCTCCCTGTCACTCCATGTAACAAATAAGTTTTACGAACTCCATTTTTATAATCTGTCAAAAATTCATCTGCTATCCTCTTCTGATCTGATGTCAAAACAAAATGATAATCCACTTCTTCTTTTTGATAAACACTAGGATTTCGATAAATGCTTTCGGAAACTATTTCAATCGCCCCCACCTCTTGTACACCCCTTATCGTAGCCGGAGCTATATGCTGTTCCTTTGTCAATACTTCATAGGATACCCTTTCTTCTTCTATGAGAATAGCCAACAATTTAGCCTTTGCCTTATTCCTCTTTTCCCATTCCTTTTTCTGTTGTTCCGCCGCCTCTTTAGAAATTTTTAGCTTTATATATCTTTCCTCTTTCCCTTTTATCTTCTTTTTCACCGGCACTACTGTTTTTAATGCTTGATTCATAGTAGAGCCATAAGTTTCTTTCAGCCACCAAGCTAATTGTATCATACGTGTTTCAATCGTGGTACTATTTTTTACAACTCCAATTAATTCTTTTATCTTTTCTATCGGATATTGTGTTGTTTCCGAAAAACTAATGATATATCCTTTTATCTTTCTATTTCCATTACCAAAAGGAATTTCTACTTGACTTCCAATTTTAATCTGCTGCTTTAAGTGTTCTGGTATTCCATACTGAAAAATCCTATCTAATTTTTCAAAAGAAATATCCACAATCACATCTGCATACATAAAAATCCCTCCCGGCTCTTTTATTATGATACAAATTCATCTTCCCTTTCTATTTTTTTAGCAGCGCTTCTGCCACTTGATTAAGCGCCATTCCTCTTGATCCCTTACAAAGGATCACATCTCCCTTTTCCAAATTTCCCCTTACATATTCTATCATTTCCTCTCTATCCCTAAAATGAATCGCGATCCCTCTCCCTTTCTGCACTTTTTCATAAGCCCTTTTCATCTCCAAAGACAGCTCCCCAAATGTAATCAAAACATCCACTCCACAAGAAGCCGCAAAGTCACCTACTTCTCTATGATACTCTTTTTCTTTTTCTCCTAATTCCAACATATCTCCCAAGACAGCGATTTTCCTTCCCTTCTTTGGATATTCCACCAACACCCGAATCCCCGCTTTCATAGAATCCGGATTCGCATTATAAGAATCATCAATAATCGTATAACCATCAAGTTCATAAACCTGCTGCCGCATTTTTATCCCCTCAAAATGGCTCAATTTTTCTGCTGCCTCTTTCATAGAAACTCCCGATAAATGCGCACACCCTAACGCTGCCATGGCATTTACCACATTGTGAATCCCCGGCATACTGAGAAAAACAGACACCCTCTCTTTTTCATATACCGCTTCAAACACCGCTTTTCCATCTACAATCCGAATATTCTCTGCCCTGAAATCACAATCCTTTGCTGTTCCAAAATAATAAACCTTTTGTTCTACTTTTCCCCTCTGCTCTCTTAAAAGTTCATCATCTCCATTTAATAAAAGAACCCCTTCTTTTTTCATTCCCTTTGTGATAGCCATTTTTTCTTTGCAAATATTTTCCTTTGTCTTTAACTGCTCAATATGAGCCACTCCAATACAAGTGATAACTACCATGTCAGGATGCACCATCGCAGTAAGCCTTTCCATCTCTCCAAACTCACTCATTCCCATCTCCAATACAGCAATCTGTTCCTTTTCAATTTCTGTCAACATCACAGGAACTCCCACTTGACTATTCTGATTCCCCTTAGTCTGATATACAGATAAACCAGCAGATAAAGCACAAGCAATCATAGCTCTTGTAGTCGTCTTCCCCACACTCCCAGTCACCCCAATGATAGGAAGACTTAATTGTTTTCGATAATATGCTCCTATCGTCTGTAATGCCTTTTTCGTATCATCTACTTCTATCCAAAGCCTATCCTCCCCTTCCGGAAAAATAGAAAAATTTTTAGAATGAGTTTTATCTATTAACGTCGCACAAGCACCATTTTTGAAAGCACCCTTTATAAACTCATGTCCATCTACCTTTTCTCCAATAATAGGCACATATAGGGTATTTTCTTCTATCTTTCTAGAATCAAAGCTTATATGAAAGATAGGAATATCACTCTTTCCATTTATCAGCCTTCCCGACGTCGCTTCCAAAATTTCCTTTCCTGTTATTCCAAGCATTTCCCTTTTCCTTTCTTTCATTTATTCTTAATACAATTACGATTCCCTACGTGTTTGTATCTTTGTTTCATTTCACATAAGAAAGTTAATTTTCTGCAAAAGGCAGAGGACTATTCCA
>CAJUHN010000080.1 GCA_910585935.1 uncultured Lachnospiraceae bacterium
TCATGTTCTGCTCTTGTGATATTTACATTCCAATATGGTTAAATTCAAATTTACCAGCAAACTCTCCTTGAAACATTTTTCCAATATATTTACATTCCAATATGGTTAAACTCAAATCTTTTCCGATACGATGTCAAATGCTGTCGCAATTTTATTTACATTCCAATATGGTTAAATTCAAATGTTTTTTTCATTCGTTCTATCCTCTCTGCGGAAATAATTTACATTCCAATATGGTTAAATTCAAATGGGAATTTTTGCGCAAGAAAAGAAGGGCTGCGGTCATTTACATTCCAATATGGTTAAATTCAAATGGTATCTATAAAGCTGATGCAATTATGGGGGCGATGTTCATTTACATTCCAATATGGTTAAATTCAAATTATTTTGCTCATCTAACCATTTATTTTTTATAGATATTTACATTCCAATATGGTTAAATTCAAATTACAAGGAACAAAAAATAAAGAAAATCATGCAGAAATTTACATTCCAATATGGTTAAATTCAAATGATTATAGATAGTTAAAAATATTGAACTTGAAAGGATTTACATTCCAATATGGTTAAATTCAAATATAAAAGCCGTTGTGCGTTTTATTGATTGTGAAACATTTACATTCCAATATGGTTAAATTCAAATCGGCTTCGCTGGAATACTTCCTTGCGGCAGCGTCCCATTTACATTCCAATATGGTTAAATTCAAATGCATCCTCTTTTGAGCCTTTATATTTCAAGTCTTTTATCTACCTCTTTTGTCGATCTCATTTTTATCTACTACTATTTTATAATATTTTCTATAAAAGTCAAGCTATTTTCTCATTTTCCCTTTATATTTCCTAGCTTTGTCGATCCCCTAGGATTTTTACTCTATCAAAGGTCGACAAAAAATTATGTTATAATTTAATCTTAATTTCTTTCCTAAGATAAAATTTTTATCAATAAGTGCAAATTCAAAAATTTACCTTTTTTTAGAAAATGTTTTTTCTTTCTTTAGAACGGTCAACAAACTAGCAGAGGCAAGCACCTATTCCAAAAGAAGCCCCTTGGAAGACGTTGGCACTTAATGAGCAAACCCGCAAGGGTTCGCGAATTTAGTGTCCGCTACGTCTGGAACGGAGCGAGAGCGCGGCTTCGTTGGAATAGGTGCTTGCCTCTGCGATCCTTGCGCACTCCACTCAATCCCTTATCCCCTATTATAACTTCATCAAGCATCTTTATAAAATTCAAACTCAACATTCTTCAAAATTAAAAACACTCATATCTAACTTATTATATTTAAAATAACTATCCTATTTCTTTTACTCTTCTAATTGTTTACAAAACAACATAAAATCCTCTTTTTTTGTAATTGTCTGTAAATACCGATAATCTATATAATACCCTGTTTTTTTATGTCTTAAAAATTCTGAATCCCACAATTCCGTCTTTACAAATCCCTTCTTATAATCATATTTATAAAAATCATATTCCTCTATATGATTCCGAAAATATCTCACTTTCGCTGCACATAATTTATTAATCCGAAATATCAATCCCAATACATCATTATTTTGATAAAAATCGTCCTTAAAAATCAAAGCCTTATGAGAATTTTCTTTCTGTTGATACCATCCGCCATTTTCTAAAAATAATTCGTATTTTTTTACTATCTGTTCTTTCTGTTTTAATGTATCATCTAATTTCTTTCCATTCTCTATATGTTCTATTTTATATTGTATATCAGAACACGCAATATAAAATGGTTTATCTGAATCAGAAGGCTTTACCTTAATCAGCACTTCATATCCACAATCAATGGAATATTCATTTACAAAGCGAAAATCCTCTTCTTTTCCTAAAGAAAATACCCTCTCCTCTTTTGGGCAAATGCTAAAATCAGAAGAACACACTGCAAATGTCACATCTTTAAAAACAATCTCTAAATCCTGATAATAATAAAGATCTATACTCCCTACAAAATATAAATCTCCTCTTTTCGCTTCTACTATAAAATCAAACCATAAGAAATCTTCTAAAAACTCATTTATTTTATCCACTTTTTTCTGTGCCTTTTCGTGATTTATCTCTGAAACACATTCTCTCACCAAATTTTCAAATACTATTCCTTTCGGTGACTTTAAACAAGATACTATAATCTCTTTTTCACTTCCCCACCTAAAATTTATTTGATAATCCAAACCGCCTACCTGATATCCGCCTTCTATCTCTCTCCATTCTTCTCCTACTTTTTTCTGAACTTTCTTTATAAAAAGAAACATTCCCCTTTTTTTCTCACCAAAATCTTCATCCTTTACTCCTAAATCATTCCCTTGTGCTGTCATCCAAATCACTCGCAGACTCATTTTATCACTTCACCTTTTTTTGCTCTATGATATATTTTTTTTCTACTTTATCACACATCCAAACTCCATTTTCTGATAAATAAAACTCCACTCCATCTTGTGCCATTCTTTTGGCATCAATTACTAACACAACTGGCACACCATGTCTTTCTCCTACTTTTACAGCAGTTTCATAATCCTCTGATAAATGCACATATTGTCTTCCCTGTTTTTTAATACCTTCTTTTAAAATCGAACCTAAAAATCTACTCGCTGTTCCATGATATAGAATATTTGGAGGCATAACCTTTTGAAATTCTAAATCCACAGGAATAGAATGTCCTTGATTAGCTCTTATCTTTGTATGTTCTTCATTAAAATGATATCTGTTTTTATTATTTTCTCTCACAATTCTTTCTAATGTATTCAAATCAATCTGTCTGCCGCTCTTATTTATCCCTTTTAATAATTCATCCACATTTGCATATCCATGTTCGTCTAACTTTATTCCTATCGTTTCTGGTCGATGCCTTAAAATTAAACTCAAAAATTTTCCTAATTGTTCATCTGATTTATTTTGATTCATCTTCTCTTCCTCATATCCTAATCTCTTTTTATGTTCTTCTCCGTTTTTATTTCATTCAAAATTTTTTTCAAATTCTCCTATACAGTTTCTATCTTTTGTATATACAGCAAATAAAATGCTCTCAAATGCTTTTGCATATCCTTCTTCTAATAATAATTCTTTCCACCATCTCGCCACATCTTTTGGATCATTTCGGAAAACTCCACAGCCATATGCGCCCAAAATCAAATTTTTAGCCCCCTCATTCGCAAAAATAGCTAAGGAAAGCCTCATTCTATTCTTCATTTTCTCTTTTGCTAATTCTATATCTTCTCCCTTTAGCCTCACTTGTCCCATATTCACCGCTGGCAAAGTGAGCACCTCGGCTATTACAGGTTTTTCTATCAACTGAAATCTTTCATCTCTAAAAAATACCACATTTTTAGAATAAATTGCAAAGTCTGTATATATCATAGAATTATAAGCTCTATTTTCTTCATAATATCTTGGCTGTGTAAGTAATGTTTGATATAATCCGCCAGAAGCAGCCAAACTCTCCTCTTGTGCCTTTGCTCCATTTAAAAATCCTCCTCCCGGATTTTTTGCACTCGCAAAGTTCAGCACTCCTACTGCCTCTTTTTTTTCTTCTAAAATCGCCTGTACCGTAGAAATATTTTCCACTCGAATATCTTCTGTTTCCTTTCCTTCCAGCACAATTTTCTTTATCAGCCTTTCTCCCTCTTCTGGTGTAATGAGTTTTGTCTGCTTTACCGCTTTCTTTTGTTCTTCTAATATTTCTATTTTCTTTCCTTTATATTCATAAAATCCCTGTCTTAAAATCTCAATGGTTTCATTTGCTATCGCTTTTCTATCCATTTTTATCTCCCTTTTTCTCTTATTTTCTGTTTAGTATTTTAATTGTTAATGGTTTAAAAACTAAATACATGATATGTTTAAAATTATTTATCTAATAAAATCACCTCTACTAGATACAACATCAATTCTTCCATTTTTTATAAAATATATAAAATAGTTAAAATAACAAAATCTGCTATTTTTTTCACAATTCCCTTAACTCCTCATCTATAAGAATATCCCTCACTTCTGTTATCGCAAATCCCAATAAATTTTTCCCTTTCCATTTCATCGGATTCTCTGCATCTGGATTGGCTTTTCCCATTCCTATTCCCCATATTCTATCCCTTGGACTCGCCTCTACCAAAATCCTATCCTTTGTATTTTTTAAAAACTCCCATAACTCTTTATTTTGAGAAAACTTTGCCATATTTCCTCTTTTTACTATTTCATAACAACTTTTATCCCATTTTTCTTTATCAAAATTTTGTACTGCTCTGCCATAAGCTTTCATTTCTTTTGGCTGCTTTGCCTGCATAATACACCGTTCCATCTCTTCATCTCGAAACATTCTCGCTTTTTCCGCCATCATGTACTGCTCTGCACAAGAATATTCCACTCCATCTATCTGAAATTTACACATCCACCATTGACTAAAACAGGATTCTGTAATACTTCCATCTCCTGATTTCCTATGCCCCCAGAAAAATAAAAATTTTATCTTTTTTTCTTTTTGATACTCTTCTTTTAAATCTTCTATGTTATAAATCATATGCCCTCTCCTTCAAAAAAAAATCTATATAAGATGTTTAAAAATATATTGTTCTATTCTGTTTTATGTGTGATATACTCCCCTACTTGCGGAAGTAGGGGCTTCTTATTGATATGATCTCAAAGCATTTTTTGTCTTTGGGGGATACCCTCCCTACTGACTTTCTTTTCTATCTCTTTCATATTCTTAGTCCTTCTTTCAATATGTTTCTACTTGCATTGATATCTCGATCTAACTTCGCTTGACATCTCGGACATATCCAACTTCTTATCCTTTCCTCTTTCTTTCCATCTCGATGTCCACATCTAGAGCATATCTGATTTCTCCAGAAAAAATAACTTTATCACAAAATAAAGCAATTATATATGTGAGCAAAGCCTACTGATAAAAACATGAAATTTTATCCAATTTTGCTGTCTTATTGAATACAAATATAGGATGCCATAATGTTTTTTATAATATCAATTCCATCTAAAAATTAAAAGAAAAGTATTCCAAAAGAAGCTCCTCGAAACAAATGATACTTCATCAGCAATTCACAAAATTTAGTATCACATAGCTTTTCACAGAGCGAAAATATGGCTTGGAATACTTTTCATCTTTTTTAATTTATCTATAACATTTAATCCTACTTTTCATAAAATCTATTCCTATAATATTCTATCGTTCTATAAGAGATAATATCTTTCATATGTTTGATAAATGCTTTATTTTCTATTACTTCTTTTAATTCTTCCTTTAATGCCAATATACACCCTTCTTTTTCTATAAAAAATCCCTGTCCAGATTTTTTTAGGTAATAGATGGGATTTTTCTTTGCCTCTGCTATTATTCTTTTTTTAGTCCAGCTTTTATATCCTGAAGAACTCTTATCTTTTTCTAAATCCTTTCCATTTATTCCCTCTTCATAAAAATTTATATAACTTTGATACACATCTTCCTCTGAAATCTCCATTTTTATCTCTCCATCATGATAAAATGCTAATAAAATAGGCATTTTATATGATTTTGACATATTAGTAGTTTCTAATAGATGCAAAAATTCTCTTCCAATTCCAGAATATAATACTTCTTCTTCCTCATTCAATTCTTTCCATTCCCATAAAAATTTTAAATAATTATGAAAAATATTTTCTTTTGGTGTAGTCAAGCAAATTTGATAGATTTCCTCTTCCATATTGCGAAACAGTTCCATTCTAGTTGGCACTCTTTGATTTAAAAATTCTTTGATTCTATAAAATTCTTCTTGAATCATCTCCCTTTTCTTTCTATCTCTTTTTGCCATTTCCTGAAATAAATCAATTAATCGCATATCAAAATCTACAATACAATCATCAGGAAAAGAAAAATCCTTCTGTTCTCTTTTTTTAGCTTCCTCTGTTTTATATGCTTCCCCACTCAACAAAAATGGAATTGTTCCTGCCATTTTATAATTCCCGATAAAATCTAATACATTTAAGTACTTTTTCCCTCTATTCTTTCTCAATCCTCTTCCTAACTGCTGTAAAAATATAACAGGAGATTCTGTTGGTCTTAAAAACATAACCATATCTATAGCACAGATATCCACTCCTTCATTAAACATATCTACAGAAAAAATGACCTGTATTTCTTTATTTTTTAATTTTTCTATTGCCTTTTTTCTATCTTCTGTATATTTTTCTTTTGCATTGCTATAAACAGCGACAGCTTTTATTCCTCTCTTTACAAATTCTTCTGCCATCTGTTGTGCATGAAGTCTAGAACAACAAAACCCAAGCGCTCGTTCAGAATGATATTTTTTATAATGTTTATAAATGAGTTCATATCTTTTTTGTACTAATAATTTTTCATTTAGTTCTGCTTCTAAATATCTTCCTTTCACCAAATGAATTTCTTGATAATTTACGGTATCATCATAGATTCCATAATAGCGAAAGGAAACTAATACACCTTTGTTAATAGCCTCTGTTAAACTGATCTGATAAGGTACAATATAATCACATAATTCATAAATATTTCTTCCATCTAATCGATCTGGCGTAGCCGTTAATCCCAATAAATATTTAGGTTTAAAGTATTTTATAATTCTTTGATATTGTTCATTCACCGCATGATGAAATTCATCAATAATAATATAATCAAAATAATCCTGTTGAAAATATGCCTCATTTAAATATTTTTCTTTTCCTAAACTAGAAACAGAAGCAAAAATTATTGATTTATCTGTACACTTCTTTTCTTTATAAAAAAAACCATAATCCATAGATTTTCTTATATTATAAAAACTTTCTGCTGCTTGATATAAAATCTCTTCTCTATGTGCAATAAATAAAACTCTTTGATACGAAGCAGAATCAAATGCAGCTAAATACGTTTTTCCAATCCCTGTAGCAGCATAAACTAATCCCTTTTTAGCTCCTTCTTCCCTACTTTTTTCTAATGCATATAAAGCCTCTATCTGCACTCCTCTAGGCTGAAAAAAAGGTTCTATTACTCCCTTTTCTTCCTCCTCATAATCTTCTAATTCTTTTTGAAACATGGGTTTTTTATAAAGCTTTGCATATCGTTTTAATTCTTCTTCATCTATAATAATAGAATGATGAAGAAACAAATCTTCAAAAGTAGCTAAAAATATATCAAAATTCTTCTTATCTCTTTTATCATCAAAACGATAGTTCCATTCAATTCCAGATGTCAATGCGCTTTTAGAAATATTAGAAGAACCTATGTATATCTCTTTTTTATTTTTCTGATGGAAAATATAAGCCTTTGCATGAAAAGAACGATTTTTTTCATTATAAAACCGTAAATCCACACGATCTTTTAACTCTCTTTTTAAGAGATATAAAGCCGATGGCTGTGTGATATTCAAATAGTTTCCTGTTAAAATACGAATAGTAACTCCTCTGTCTAAAGCTCGTTTTAAATCCTCTAGCAACAATTTCACACCTGTTTCCATTAGAAATGATACAATGATATCAATATGTTCTGCTTCTACAAAGCTTTTTTTCAGTTGATAGTAAAGAAATCGATTCTTATTTCTATCTCCTGTTATCGCATCGCTAAGGAAGATATCTTCTATCTCTTCACCTTTTTCCTCAAAATTGTATTCAACCATTTTTCCGTATTTCTCTCCTGCCGCACATCCTTTGTCACCCAAATCTCTTCTATCCAAAATACATCTATCTCATCTAAAATTTCTTTTAACCCCTTCTCATCTAAATCTAAAAAATACCTTCCATTTCTCATTCCTTCAAAAGTTCCATACTTAAAAGAACTATATAAAATCCCATTTTCTTTTAATGCCTTCGCTATTTTTTCAAAAATCGCTAATAATCTTTTCTGATTCAGATGCAAAATAGAAGCACACGCCCATATTCCGTCATATTCCTTCTCTGCTTCCCATTCCTCAAAACATATCTTTTGCACACTCTTTTTTACATAAACAGATGCCAATTCACACATCTTTTCTGAACCATCTATTCCATCACAGAGATATCCCTGCTCCAAAAAGTATTTCATATCCCTTCCGCTACCACATCCAAAATCCAGAATTTTATCCCCTCTTTTTAAGTACTTCAAAAATCTCTCTTGTTCCTCCTTAAAATCAACCCCTACTGTACTTTCAAAAAATTTTTCCGCGTTTTTATCATAATATTCTATATTATAATTTTTCATTTTTTTCCTCATTCATTCTGTAGGAAACTATCTTTTGTTTCTTTTTACTTTTTCCCTTTAACTTCTTAACCAAATATACCATATCATCTAAATCATCTAATACTATTAACACCAAAACTAACAAAAGAATCACCTTAGAAGTCTTAGTTTCCTCTTTCTTTTCCATATATAATGCCATAATCAGCGCAGAAAAATACATCATTTTTTCATATGCTCTTTTACTGTAAAATTTACTCTCTTCTACTTCTTTTTTTAACTCTCTTAACATAATATTCCCTCCATTTTTTCTCATTATTTTTAAACTACCACATATAAATCTAAATCCTTTTTCTCATACTTCTTATAACACAGGTTCTTTTTTCTGAATATTTTCTCTTTGTATTTCAATCATTTTAAATAACTCATCCATTATATTATTATCCTTCTTTAAAAAATTCCTATCATGATTATAAATATAATACAATGCCGCATAATAACTATCAATTTTCACTTGCTGCTGATGAAACCCTTCATTACATTTCTTTCTTCTCTTAAATGCCTCACTTCTATTTTGTCTATAATTTTCATGATAAATATTCAATACTCCTGTCCCATCATGATAAATTCTCCATCTCGCTAACTGTGTATTAATAAATATAATCCCTTCTGAAAATCGGCAGCTCATATGTAATTGTTGACATATCTTTTCTATCTTTCTCTCTGAAAAAAAATTAGAAACTTTTCCCTTTATATTTTGGCGAAAAAGCTGTTTTGGAATACAATAAAACTTTTCCTTTTGCAGACAGCAAGTACATAACTTGCTTCCATCTAATACCTCTTTTATCTCTGCCGAAATAATTTTTGTTTTTTCTTTTTGAAGAATATAATGGCATGAATTATGATGTATAATATTTGACATATAAATTCTCACAAACTCTTTCTCTTGTATCTCTTCCATTCTATTTAATTGTTCTTTTATAATATAAAATAAATCTTTCAAATATTCTACATCATGTTTCGCAATATGAAATAAATTAGGATTAAACCTCACATGATATCTAGCTAACATTTTCTCAAAACTCGCTCCTGTATTTTTCGCTACTATATCTAAGCTTAAAATTAAATCCTGTAATATAATCACATCTTGCCAAACTCTTTTCATATCTGTCAAAACAACCATTTTCTCAAACAACCTTATCGTTTCTCTATTCCATACCACCAAAATATCGATTTTCGGAAATGTCTGCTGAAATTTTTCTGATACATCTTTTATTCCATGTGCTTCCTCTAATATATTCTTAGCAATGTGCAATAACGTCAAAGTTTCACTGCGAATTTTGTCCACATTATGCGGCTTTATTATTCTAAAAAAACTTCTTTCTTTTTTACTTTCCTCTTCTATCCACTTACCTGCTATTGTTAAAATTTCTATGTTTTCATCTTGTTCATCTTTTATATCTCCCTCTAGTTCTAAAAATAAATATCTCATACAATAGTTACCACCTGCCTTTTTTAATAAAAAATATAAACGAAGACAATCATTGCAAATAATAACTTCTTCTCTCTCTTATAATCAAATTTTTCCTTATATATCCAATATATCTATTATTATAGTTAGAAAACAGCAAAATAACAACTAGAAACTTTCAAAAACATAAAAATACTGATTACTATTCTATGATATAGATATTTTTTACATACTCTGCCTAAAACTTAAAGATATTTCTATTTGAATTATTTTTTGCTCAAAAGTTCACAAGGGTTCGCACAGGAAGGAAGACCTCTTCCAACGAAGCCACGCTTTCGCTCCGTTCCAGACGTAACGGTACTAAATTCGCAGCCCCGCTTCTTGCGGAACTGCTCATTAAGTACCAACGTCTTCCAAGGGGCTTCTTTTGGAAGAGGTCTTCCTTCCTGTGCTAGTTTATCACATAGGCAAATTAAAAAAACAATAACATATATTACTACAATCTATTAAACTATCATGACTATTTGCATTAAAAAAAATAAACTTTTCTTTTTTGTAGACGGGTAAACACCACGATTCTTTTTCCTAGAAAAGCCAACAAACTAGCCCAGAGAAGGACGTCTTCCAAAAGAAACCCCTTGGAAGACGTTGGTACTTAATGAGCAAACCCATAAGGGTTCGCGAATTTAGTACCATTACGTCTGGAACGGAGCGAGAGCGTGGTTTCATTGGAAGACGTCCTTCTCTGGGCGAACCTAGGCGAACCTCTCTCAAAATATTTCTAACGCCCTAATCATAAACGCCATATTTTTCTTAAATTCAGTCATGAACTCTATTTTTGAGAATATATTTAATATAAATAATATTGGGTGGCATTTATGTTTAATCATGTAAACTACAAAAAAATCGTTAAAATTCTATTTTTATTTCTAGCAGCTTATTTTGCTGGCTATGGAATCGCAAAGTTTACGGATAAAAGTTCTAATGATGTTGTACAGACTTCGGCAGAAGCAAACTGGGGATTGAGTTTTCAACAGGAAGGTGAACCCCCTGTTGCCAATGCTACTGCGGATTATTTAAAACAATATAATGCCTATTATGCACAAGATACAGAAGAAAAAGTGATATATCTCACCTTCGATGCTGGATATGAAAATGGAAATACTGCTGCTATTTTAGATGCACTTAAAAAGCACAATGCACCCGCTACTTTCTTTTTAGTTGGCAACTACATAGAAACGAGTCCAGACCTTGTAAAACGTATGGTAGCAGAAGGTCATACTGTCGGAAATCATACTTATCACCATCCCGATATGTCCAAAATTTCCACAAAAGAAGCATTTGAAAAAGAATTAGGAGATTTAGAAAAACTATTTGAAGAAACTGTTGGGCAGTCTATGGTTAAATTCTATCGTCCTCCTCAAGGAAAATATAGTGAAAGCAATTTAAAAATGGCAAATGAAATGGGATATAAAACCTTTTTTTGGAGTTTAGCCTATGTGGATTGGTATGAAGATAAACAGCCCACAAAAGAAGAGGCTTTTAAGAAATTATTAGGAAGAATCCACCCCGGCGCTATCGTCTTACTTCATAGCACTTCTAAAACAAACGGAGAGATTCTAGATGAACTTTTAACAAAATGGGAAGAAATGGGATATCAGTTCAAATCCTTGACAGAATTAGTAGGAGAATAGAATCCATTTGCTCTGTTCTAGAAAGATATCTTCTATAAAAAGATGCTTCTTACTAGAACAGAGCATTTTTATAATTACTTTTTTTAATCCTTTTAAACATATTTTTTATTTATTACATTCCATTTAATATTCCAGAAAATCCCTGTTCTTTAAAAAGTTGTTTATAATATCCTAATTCTCTTTGAATCAAACCATCAATCACTTTTATTCCTAATAATTCCACTGGGGCTTTATCGTCTGTCAAAATCCGATCCCCCTTTTCATAAGGAACAATGGAAGCAGAAATTTTCTGTATCAAATCAGTGAGTTCCTCTTCCCATAATGTTCCTGCCCTCTCCTTCAAAATCTTTTCTGCGTTTGGCTTCATGGTAGCAAAAAGTTCTCTATTTGTAAAGCCTCTCACATCAATCATATAAACATATTCAAAAACATCTGCAATCGTGTCTGATAGATATTCATTAATATTTCCCTCTTCTTCTGAATACATATTCATATTCACCACTACAACTCCATTTTCTTTTAGATGTTCTTTTACCATTGTAAAAAACTCAACCGATGACATCTGAAATGGAATGGTAATATCCTGATAAGCATCTACCATAATCACATCATACTTTTTATCTACAGCCTGCAAATAAGCCCGTCCATCATAAGTTGTAACAGTCACTTCCTCTGGAAGTTCAAAATATTTTCTGGATAAATCGGTAATTTTCTGGTCTATCTCCACACCTTCCACAGTCAAGTTTTTGAAATATCTCATACATTGTTTCGCATAAGTTCCTGTCCCCATTCCTAAAATTAAAATATCTGCTCCCTCTTCTTCTGTCACTTCAGCCATAATTGGTGCTGCAAGCGCATAATCATAATACATTCCTGTCAAAGAATCGTCTTTTTTCATAATAGACTGCACACCAAATAATACATTGGTAGATAAAATCACACTGTCATCTGTATCTTTTACCTGTAAATAGTTATAAATAGATTCCCCTTCATAGACAAGCTCTGTTTCCCAAAATGCAAAACTATCCGAAAAGCTAAAAATACTACAAAATAAAAATAGAATTATTGCAACTACACATCTTATTGCTTTTTCCTTTTTACTTATAAAATAAATAACCCCTAAAAGAAGCAGTATTCCCGAAAATATTAAAAAAGTAATCGATGTTCCAACCATAGGAATAGTGACAAAAGTAGGCAGAAAAGTTCCTATAATACTTCCAATCGTATTGAAAGCATTCAATGTTCCAACCGTTTTTCCGCTATTATTTAAACTATCTACTGTATATTTTACAAGAGAAGGCGTCACTGTGCCTAATAAAAATAGTGGAAATACAAAAATAACCATACAAGCTATAAATGCCGCTAAAATCAAAAAATTGTGATCGATAGTGAGCACTAATAAGCCAGAAATAATCAGTATAATATACTTTCCTAATAATGGTATTGCTGCTATCCAGATAGAAGCGATAATAAGTCTTATATAAAGTTTATCTGGATTAGGATTCTTATCTGCACTTCTTCCTCCCCATATATTTCCTAGTGCCATCGCGATCATAATAGTACCTATAATGATTGTCCAAACAATCTGAGAAGAACTAAAATAAGGGGCTAAAAGTCTGCTCGCTCCTAACTCCACAGCCATCACTGACATACCTGAAAAAAACTCTGTCATATATAAATAATATTTATTTTTTAAAATATCTCTTTTTTCCATTTTCTCTCATTTCTGTATTGTTTTTATAATTTTTTCTATTGTTACCATAAAAAAAATAAATTAATTTACTCATTTTCTTTTATTTCTAATGCATTTTCCGATTTTATCTGTAATCCATAAAAAACTACCTGACAAATCAAAATTTATATGTATTAAATTATATTAATTCATAAAGTCTTACTTTACAAATATAATTTTTATATTTTTTCAAATCATTACTATGAAATGGTTTTCCATGTGCAGGATAAATGAAATCAACTTTTTGAGCAATCAAAATATTCCATGAATTTTGAAAGACATTTTTATCCTCTATCCATATTGTAATTCTTTTAAAACTTGGCATATCATTCATTACAGCACCACAAAAAATAATATTTCCTATTTTTAAAGAGATAGAATCTGATGTATGCCCCGGTGTAAATAAAATTTTTCCTTGTAATAAGGTTTCTACACTGGCTAAGTTTTGTGAGGATACTTCAATAAACCTATCCATATACTGTTTTTCAATGGCTGGAAATAGATGCTTCCCTTTACCAAGCAGTTCTATAAATTTGCAAAAAATTAATGCTGATAAACCACTGCAACCGCCAATAAACGAATTCTGTCCTTTTAGAAGTGTGGGCATAGCTTTATCACTCAGGATAACTCTTATATTCGAGTATTTCGACAATAATTCATTTAAAAATCCTGCATGATCGTCATGTGCATGAGTAAGAAAAACATATTTTATTTCAAATAATGTTATCCCTTGCTTATTTAATTTTTTCTCTACATTTCTAAGACTATGCTCATATCCTGTATCAATCATAACATACCCCGTCGCAATAGGATAAATATAAGTATTCATCACCCTATTTCCTACATTATATATTTCCATACTCAGCCCCTATTCTCAGTTTAACACATTTCTATTTTATCATAAATATCTATTTGCTTTAACGAAAATTAAAATTAGTGAAACTAACATAGCTTCAAAACTAAAATATTTCTTTTTTATAGACAATATAATTTTTTTCTATTTTTCTAGAATAGCCAACAACCTAGCGAAGGCAAGGAAGTATTCCATAAGAAGCCCCTTGGAAGAC
>CAJUHN010000081.1 GCA_910585935.1 uncultured Lachnospiraceae bacterium
CGTCTGGAACGGAGCGAAAGCGCGGCTTCGTTGGAATACTTCCTTGCCGCAAGCGCCCCTTTCTCAAAAACATTCCCAAACATTTTTCTCAATCTTTCCATTTAATCCAATTCACAGAGCCCTGTATATAAATTATAATATCTACCCTTCTGTTTTAATAAATCCTCATGATCCCCTCGTTCTATAATCTCTCCTTTTTCTAATACCATAATCGCATTCGCATTTCTAACCGTAGATAATCTATGAGCAATAACAAATGTTGTTCTATCCTTCATTAACCGATCCATTCCATGTTCAATATGTTTTTCTGTTCTAGTATCTACAGAACTTGTTGCCTCATCTAGTATCAAAATAGGAGCTTTAGAAATAGCAGCTCTCGCGATATTTAAAAGTTGCCGTTGTCCTTGGCTTAAATTCGCCCCATCTCCTTCTAACATAGTATCATATCCATTTTCAAGCCTCATAATAAAGGAATGAGCACTCGCTGTTTTTGCAGCCTGTACCACTTCTTCGTCCGTAGCATCCAGCCTTCCATAACGGATATTTTCTCTGACAGTTCCTGTGAATAAATGGGTATCCTGTAGCACCATCGCAATATGTTCTCTTAAACTATCTCTTTTTATATGTGTAATTTCTATATCATCAATCTTAATACTACCTTCCTGAATATCATAAAAACGATTTAACAGATTCGTAATAGTTGTCTTTCCTGCTCCCGTAGAACCTACAAATGCGATTTTCTGACCGGGTTTTGCATAGAGAGAAATATCTTTTAATATCATCTTATCTGATGTATATCCAAAAGTCACATGCTCTAATACCACTTTTCCTTTTACATCTTGCAATTCTACTGCATCTTTTTCATCTTCTGGTTCTGGTTCTCTATCCATAATATCAAATACTCTTTCCGCACCTGCAAGTGCTGAAAATATAGTATTTACCTGCATGGATATCTCATTAATAGGTCTGCTGAATTGTCTGGAATAATTTACAAATATAGTTAATCCGCCAATATCAAATCCTTTCAGCACACATAAAATGCCTCCTATCGCTGCTGTCAAAGAATAACTTATCTGGCTTATATTTCCCATCACTGGGCCCATAATTCCACCAAAAAACTGCGCCTTTATCTGCTTATTGCGTAAATCATAATTTAAAAATTCAAATTCATCTTCCGCCATTTTTTCATGGCAAAATACTTTTACCACCTTTTGTCCTGTCACAGTTTCTTCTATATAGCCATTTAAAGTACCAAGTGCAGCCTGTTGTGCTTTATAATATTTTCGGCTGTGTTTTGTCACAAATTGCCCTGCTTTTGTCAATACGGGAATCATTACCAATACAACAACTGTTAAATAAATATTCGTATATACCATCAAAGAAAATGTTCCAACTAAAGTGATCGCGGCTGAAATTAGTTGTACAATAGTATTGTTTAACATATCACCTATCGCATCTACATCATTTGTAAATCGGCTCATAATTTCTCCATGATTCGTAGTATCAAAGAAACGAACTGGAAGAGATTGCATCTTTTGGAATAAGTCATTTCTCAGATTTTTGATCGACTCTTGTGAAATACTTATCATGATTCTGGACTGTAAATAAGAAGCCACTATACCTACTAAATATACACCTGCCATAACCATTAATCCTAAAAAAAGTCCTTTCGCATTTCCTATTCCATTTTCAGGTGCAATATAAGTATTGATAATTGGTCTTAATAAATAAGAACCTCCCAAAGTCGCAATCGCGTTTAAAATCACACATAAGACTACAAAAAATAATTTCATTTTCTCTTTTTCTAAATAAGAAAATAGGCGTTTTATCGTCTGTTTTGCATTTTTGGGCTTTCCTCCCGGTCCACGTCCCCCTCTTGGTCCATGTCCTGGTCCTTTTTTAGCAGGCTCTTCCACAGTTCTTTCATATTTTTTTATCAACCGCTCTTTTCTTTTTTCGTCCATTATGCAATACCCTCCTTATCCATTTGAGAGTAATATATTTCCTGATAGGTTTCACAATTTTCCATTAATTCTTTATGTTCTCCCATCCCCACAATTTTTCCCTCTTCCATAACTAAAATTTTATCCGCTTCCATAACAGAACTGATTCTCTGTGCGATAATAATTTTAGTCGTATCTTTTAAACTTCCAGAAAAACTTGCTCTTATCTTCGCTTCTGTTGCAGTATCCACAGCACTTGTACTGTCATCTAAGATTAAGATTTTAGGCTTTTTTAATAGTGCTCTCGCAATACACAATCTCTGTTTTTGCCCTCCTGATACATTCACACCGCCTTGTCCTAATTCTGTTTCGTATCCATCAGAAAATGATTTTACAAACTCATCTGCCTGTGCAGCTTGTGCCGCATCCTGTACTTCTTCCTTAGAAGCCTCTTCATCTCCCCATTCTAAGTTTTCTAAAATTGTTCCAGAAAAAAGAACATTCTTTTGCAATACCATTCCCACGCCATTTCTCAAATTTTCTAAACTATACTCTTTTACATTCACATCATCTACCAAAACTTCTCCCTCATCCGCATCATATAGCCGAGGAATAAGTTGTACTAAACTGGTCTTCCCACATCCTGTAGAACCGATAATTCCTATTATTTCTCCCGGTTTTGCAACAAAATTTATCCCTTCTAATACTTTTTCCTTATTTTCTTTATAATATCGGAAAGAAACATTTTTAAATTCAATCTTACCTTTCTCTACTATTTTATCTTTTCTCTGTGCATTATCATCTGTCAGATCAATTTCAGCATTTAATACTTCACTGACACGCTTTGCAGATACAAGTGCTCTAGAACTCTGTAACAATATCATAGCAAGCATCATAAGTGACATCAAAATCTGTGTCACATAAGTGGTGAATGCTGTTAAATCCCCCACTTGCATCTGTCCTGCAATCACTTGATTTCCTCCAAACCATACTACCGCGAGTACTGTAATATTCATCGCTAATGTCATAATTGGCATTTGAAAAATCACTACTTTAAATGCTCGCAAACTAGATTCTTTTAAATCCTCGTTTGCTTTTGAAAACTTCTCCTCTTCATAATTCCCTCTCACAAAAGACTTAATTACTCTCACATTTGTGAGTGCCTCTTGTATCCCTGAGTTCACTTGATCTAATTTTTTCTGCATGATTGTGAATCTGGGAAATCCAACCCGAATAATAAAATAAAGAGCCAACGCTAATAAAGGCACTACAAACAAAATAATAGCAGCTAATTTCGCATTCATCGCAAATGCCATAATTACTGCTCCAATCAACATACCCGGAGCACGTAACATCATACGCAATGCCATATTGACCATATTCTGTATCTGTGTGATATCATTCGTCAATCTGGTAACTAATGACCCTGTACTAAACTGATCAATATTAGCAAAAGAAAATTTCTGTATCTTTTTAAAAACATCTTTTCTCACATCTGCGGCAAAACTAATAGAACCTTTTGCCCCAAAATATGCTCCTCCAATACCACCTATCATCATCAAAAAAGCGGTCACTATCATAGTACATCCCATGAAAATAATATAAGAAATATTCCTTTGTGCCACTCCTTCATTAATAATTCTGGACATAAAATAAGGCAGTAAAACTTCTCCAATCACTTCTGTAATCATTAAAAGAGGTCCTACAATAAAAGAAAATAAATATGGTTTTATGTATTTTGCATATTGTTTCATTCTTTCCTCCATTCCAAAGCGTTTCTTTCTAAAGGACACATAAACTATCATCCTCCATAAAGCATGAAAAATCAGCCAAAAATTGTGACGCTTTCACACAAATTTTCGATTAAATCAGCTTTCCTCCTGTGCCTGACTGAGATTTTGACACATTCTCTCTAAAAGTTCTCCTGTTTTTTTAATTTCTTCTTCTGTAAATCCTTTAAATATTGTCTTTTCCATCTCTTCAAATATCAAATGACTCTTCTCCACTACCTCCTGTCCCTTTTGTGTCACCTGAATCTGATGAATCCGATTATCTGCTGTATCCAAATCCTTCTTAATATAGCCTCCCCTTTCCAGTTTCTTTAAAGAAACTGCTACTGCTGCTGGAGAAATATCCATTCTCTCAGCTATTTCAATTTGAGAACTTTTAGGATGATGTGCAATTTGCATCAATAATTGATGTTGACTTCTGTAAACTCCTGTTGCAGAAACTTTCCTCTCAATATTTCTTTTCATCAGACAATCCATACGTTTCAATTTTCCTATCACTATCTTCTTTTCATCTCTCACTATAACCCTCCTTTCTATAAATTATTAATTAGCTAATTATTATCTAGTTAATTATTATAAAACACTTTTTTTAATTGTCAACTAATTTTTTTCTATTTTATAAAAAATTTTTCAAATAATTAGTTTCTTTGGTATACACTCTGACCAAAGGTTCGCGCCAGCAAGGAAGTTTCCAACGAAGCCGCGCTCTCGCTCCGTTCCAGACGTAGCGGTACTAAATTCGCAGCCCCGCTTTTCGCGGAACTGCTTATTAAGTACCAACGTCTTCCAAGGGGCTTCTTTTGGAATCCTTCCTTGCTGGTGCTTGTTTATCGCATAGGCTAGATACATCGCTACGCTAATTTTTGAATAAATTATAGACGTATTGATGTTTCTATATTATAAAAATAATAAAATTTTCTCTCTAGCACAAAATGATTTTAGATTGGTTGATAGATTAGAAAATGTTTATTTAAAAACAGTCAAAAACATATTAAAGCTATATTTGACAACAAAACCAAAATAGAATTGACTACACTAATTTCAATTAATAGTTTACTTTATAAAAGATATTTTTCTTTTTTCTATATTGGAAGTTATGGAGTTGACTAAAAGTTTTCATCCCATTATACAAACAATAAAACTCAAAATTTTTTTAATCTAAATACCATCTATTTTCTTAAAACAGCAAACAAAAAAACTAGCCTATGATACAAACTAGCTAAGGGAAGGAACTATTCCAAAAGAAGCCCCTTGGAAGACGTCGGCACTTAATGAGCGGTGCGGTCACGCGCCGAGAATTTAGTGTCCGTTACGTCTGGAACGGAGCGAAAGCGCGGCTTCGTTGGAATAGTTCCTTCCCGTGCGACCCTTTCGTCAATCAACCTGTCCCTCTCTTCTATATTATTGCAACCCTAAATTAAAATATCCTCTCCCTCTCTCTATTTCTATCCCTTTGCTCATAGCAAACGCCATTTTTTCCCCTTCTAAATAAAAAGTAATATTCTTACACCTAGAATATATTTTTTCTAATTCTTTTGGCAGACTTTTCTTTCTATTTCCCCCTTGTGATATTTCTAAAATCTCTATATCCTCATTTTGTTTTCTGACAAATACAATATCTTTTTCCCCTGTCTTTAAATCCTTTATTATATATGCCTCCCCTCCCAAAAATCTATTTTCTTCTATCGCATAAGAAATAGCCTCTTCATTCCATTGAAGATAACCTTCCCTTTTGAATTTTTCATCTCTGATGTGCTTATATTGTGCTGCTTCTGCTACTTCTATTACCCTTTCATCCCAAATTATTTCTTCTTTTCTCTTTTTATCCTTTGTAAGAAAAAAATTAAATTCAAACCCTAATTTTCTATAATAAGAAAATAGGGCTTTTGTTTCAGGTATTAAAATAAATGGCTCTTTTGTCTTTCTCTCTGCTTCTTCTAACAGTCTTTTGGCATATCCCCTTTTTCTATACGCTTTTCGCGTTCCTAATGCATAAATATACCTCACGGACTGATACTTTCCCTCTTTTTGTATTTGTGCTGGCAGCATCGTGAGCATAGAAACTATCTTATCTTCCAAAAGATATACTAAAGTATTCTCCTTTTGAAATCTCTTTTTATAATAAAAATCAATATAATTATCACTATCTTCAAAACATTCTTTCCAAATTTCCTTTAGTTCCCCTATCATACCATCCTGTGCAAATTGAATTTTTTCTTTTTCTTCATTTTTTCCATTCATCTTTCTTTTTTCGCTTTCTCACTTTCTTTTCTTCTCTATTTTTTTGTAAACTCTGCTATATATTTTTCTAATAAAATATCTGGATAATAAGAAGATTTCGCCTTTCTAAGCCCTTCTTCTCCCATATCCTCTTCCCGATTCACATATTGATAATCTTTACAATTAGCTAAAACAAATTGCTGATTTATCATCGGATAAGCTCCTTGTATGGAAGCAAATGCTTTTTCTATATGAACTACATACGTATCCTCTGTCAAAGGCTCTCCTATTGTATAAGCCACCACTTCTCCTGCTTTACGCAGCAACCCTCCTGTCAGCTTTAACTCTTCAAAATACCGAAATGCTTCCTGTACGGCACATTGTTCTTGTTGTAATGAATGATAAATCTCACATTGTTGTATTTTACACCATTTATCATTCATCTCTAAACATTCTTTCCTATTCTCTTTTGTCATCTTCTCATAAGACCAATCATCAGCATCTTTAAATCTGGCAATATGATTTCTCTTTCCATGTAATTTCTTTCCTGCCAAAGTCATCAATCTTTCCGTCAGATAAATATAATCTGCATCTTCCCGAAATGCTGTAAACTGAAACTGTTCTGGAAACCATTCCTGCATCTTATCTTTCTGCTCCTCTAAAATCCCCCTTATCTTTAATGATGTTCCTTCTTTCTTTGCTTGATTTATCATCTCCTCTATTACCTCTTTTTGTCCTTCTTTTCCGATTGGAAATGTATAAATCTTACTCTTTTTATTTCTTATCAATACACATTCTCCCACTTTCGCAGCTTCTACTTTATAAATATTGCGCCAAATAAAAGTGTTTGCAAAAGAATATTCACATCCCTTCATCTTGCAGTCTAAAAACTTCTGGTTCATCCACTCTCTATCCTGTATCGTAATCTCCTTAAACTCCCATTTATTCATTTTTTCTCTCTCCTATATACTAATAAAATATTCCATTCTATTTTATAATCGTCTTCACTTATACTGTTTCCCAAAAAACTTCTCATTTATTCTATTTTAATTTTATCATGTGTACCTATTTCCTATAAAAAAACTCTTTTTTATCACCAACATATCTTCTTCAAAAAACTAACTCACCCCCATAATAATAAATATCTCACTACTTTAAATATTCCTCATTCTTAAAAGATTGAATCAAAAAATAAAAATCTTTTTCATTTTACATATTTTTTCTGCATATTCATCTATATACAATAAAACTAAACCTTCCTAAAACAATGACGATATAATAAATATGCGAATTTATCAAACAAAGTAAAGGAGGCTAAAATTATGGCAACTGTAGAAATAACAAACAATTATAATCTGTACAAAAACTCTATTAATAAAGAAAAAATAGCAATACTCCCCAAAGCATCAGATAAAAAAAATCTAGAAAAAAATGAATTTCCTATACCAGAAGACAATGTAAAATTATTTATTTCTGAAGATGGAATGAGGCAATATCATCAAAATATAAGCAGCAAAAAAAACATAAATCAAAAAGAATCCGTGAAAGAAATCCCCATCTTAACAGATTATAACTATAAATTATCAAAAGCGGCAAATTGGACAACAGGAAATGGCATATCTTATTCTATTTCTGACCTAGCAGTAAAATTTGTAAAAGCATATGGTGATTTGTACGATGAAATTGTACAAGGATATGCAAATGGCACAAAAGAAACCTATATAGCAGACAAATCTTCTGAAAACGGTTATAAAAAACTGACTATGGAAGAAGAACTACAAGCGCTAAATGATGCATATAAAAAAGCCAGTGAAACCATAGATGGACTAGCAGAAAACAGCAGGCAAGCCCAAAAAGCCTTTGAAAAATATTATGCAAAATTGTCAAAAATAAATACTACAAACAACCGATCTGCTCTTGCAAAAAAATATCAAGAGCAAAAAAAAGAAGAAATTCCTGTTGATATTGGAGATAAAATGAAGCAATTATCTTCCGAATGGAGAAATTCTTATATAAAAACCGCTTCCAAAAATAGCAGTTGGGAAAATATCCTCCCCTTGATAAAAGATATATTTTCCACAAACATACTCTCTTAAAACAATAATCCTACATCTTATATCAACATATATTTACTATACTCTCTATGAACCTGCCCTATGATAGATAAAGCAGCTTAGGCAAGTACCTATTCCAAAAGAAGCCCCTTGGAAGACGTCGGCACTTAATGAGCAAACCCGCAAGAAGCGGGATTTGCGAATTTAGTACCGCTACGTCTGGAACGGAGCGAAAGCGCGGCTTCGTTGGAATAGGTACTTGCTTAAGCGGAACCCCCTCACAAACCTCTTTTTATCTAGAATCCTTTTTTCCCTTCAATCAAACAAAGATATCTGATTTGTTTCCGGCAGATCTGGCAATATCCCCAATTCGTCCATAAGATCAATCACTGTCTTACTAACCTTTGTCCTCTGCCTAAAATCATCTTTTGATAAAAATGGTCCTTGTTCTACTGCTTCTACCACTGCAATCGCCGCTTTATCCCCTAACCCATCAATCGTACTTAAAGATGGCATCAGCTTCCCATCTATAATCTGAAATCTAGCCGCCTGTGCTCTATAAATATCAATCGGCATAAATTCATATCCCCTCACATACATTTCCTGCACGATTCTCATATCTCTCAAACTATCTTTCTCTTTATTCGTCAAACTATCCGCTCTGTTTTTATAATTGGAAAGATTATATTCTAGCCGCTCTTTCCCTTGACACATCAATTCATAAGAGAACCCGGAAGCTCGAATACTAAAAAATGCTGCATAATAAGCGAGTGGATAAAATACTTTACAATATGCGATTCTCCACGCCATCATAACATAAGCAGCAGCATGAGCTTTTGGAAACATATATTTAATCTTTTTACAAGACCAAATATACCAGTCTGGCACATCAGCTTTTAACATCGCCTCTTCCCATTCTGGTTTTAATCCCTTTCCTTTTCTCACACTCTCCATAATCGTAAAAGATAATTCCTTATCCATACCCATATTGATTAAATATATCATAATATCATCTCTAGTACAGATAGCAGTAGAAATAGTAGCCTTTCCCTCTTGAATTAAAGTCTGGGCATTTCCAAGCCATACATCTGTTCCATGAGATAATCCAGATATTCTAACTAAATCAGCAAAACAAGTAGGCTTCGCCTCTATTACCATTTGCATCGCGAAATCTGTTCCAAATTCAGGAATTCCTAATGCCCCCAACTCACATCCTCCAATATCTTCTGGCTCTATCCCTAATGCACTGGTATCTTTAAATAAAGACATCACCTCTTTGCTATCTAATGGGATTTTCTTAGCGTCCAATCCTGTCAAATCTTCTAGCATACGTATCATAGTTGGATCATCATGCCCTAATATATCAAGTTTTAACAAATTATGATCAATCGAATGATAATCAAAATGTGTGGTAATCGTTTTGGTTGTCATATCATTGGCAGGATGCTGTACAGGGGTAAAAGAATAGATCTCCTCTCCGATTGGCAATACAATAATGCCTCCCGGATGCTGTCCTGTGGTTCTTCTGACTTCCACACAACCTTGTACGATTCTGCTGATTTCACATTTTCGCTTTCTTATTCCATGTTCTTCATAATAATTTTTCACATATCCATATGCTGTTTTATCCGCCAGAGTTCCGATTGTTCCCGCACGAAATGTCTGTCCTTTTCCGAAAATAACTTCTGTGTAATCATGTGCCTTGCTCTGATATTCTCCCGAAAAATTTAAATCGATATCTGGCTCTTTATTTCCTTTAAATCCTAAAAATGTTTCAAATGGAATATCAAATCCTTCTTTACAGAGTGGCTCACCACAAATAGGACAAAGTTTATCTGGCATATCACATCCAGACCCACCAGCAAAGGCTCTCACCTCTTTGGAATCAAAATCACTATAATGACAAGAAGAACAATAATAATGCGGACTCAAAGGATTCACCTCTGTGATTCCAGCCATAGTCGCGACAAAAGAAGAACCCACACTTCCTCTAGAACCCACCAAATAACCGTCCTCCAATGACTTCCAAACTAATTTTTGAGCGATAATATACATCACTGCAAATCCATTTGAGATAATAGAATTTAATTCTCTTTCTAATCTCTCTGTCACCACTTCCGGCAGATTTTCTCCATAAATATCATGTGCCTTTTTATAACAGATATCCCTTAAAATTTGGTCAGAATTTTCTATCACCGGCGGACATTTATCCGGTCGAACAGGAGATATTTTCTCGCACATATCTGCGATCAGATTGGTATTTGTGATCACAACTTCTTTCGCTTTTTCCTCACCCAAATAAGAAAATTCTTCTAGCATCTCTTCTGTCGTTCTCAAATAGAGAGGAGCTTGATCATCTGCATCTTTAAATCCCTTCCCTGCCATAATAATGCGCCGATATACCTCATCTTTGGGATCAAGAAAATGTACATCACAAGTGGCCACTACTAACTTTCCATACTGTTCTCCCAATTCTACAATCTTTTTATTGATTTCTATTAATTCCTCTCTGGAATTGAGTGTCGGTCGCTCCCCTTTCAGCATAAATTCATTATTCCCTAACGGCTGTATTTCTAAATAGTCATAAAACTCCACCAGCCGCGCGATTTCTTCATTTGATGCCCCTCTTAAAATGGCTTGATATAACTCTCCTGCTTCACAAGCAGATCCAATAATCAGCCCTTCTCTATATTTTTGGAGAACACTTTTCGGTATTCTTGGCTGTCTGTAAAAATAATCAAGATGAGAATAAGAAACCAAACGATAGAGATTAATTCTGCCTATATCATTTTTTGCCAATAATATCACATGATGAGTAGGCAGTTTTTTAATCGTTTCTTTTGACATCTGGCTCAAAGAATTGACTTCATCTAAACTCTGTAATCCCTTATCTATCAACATTTTAATAAAAGCTTCAAAAATTTCTGCTGTCGCCCCTGCATCATCCACAGCTCGATGATGATTTTCTAATGAAATATGAAGTGCTTTTGCTACAACATCTAGTTTATATTTATTCAAATCTGGCAGTAAGATCCTAGCTAACCCTACTGTATCTACCACCGTCTTTTTCAACGAAAGATTCATTCTTTTGGCATTTGCATAGATGAAACTCATATCAAATCCTGCATTATGCGCAACCATAACAGCATTTTTAGAAAATTCCAGAAATCTTGGAAGCACTTCTTCTATTTTTTGAGCAGATAATACCATTTCATCTTTAATCCCTGTCAATTTTTCAATTTCAAATGGAATCGGCACTTCTGGATTGACAAATTCGCTGAATCTTTCTGTGATCTCCCCATTCACTAATTTCACCGCACCGATTTCTATGATTCGGTCATTTAACGGACTAAACCCTGTTGTTTCAATATCGAAAACCACATATTCTTCCATCAACCCCTGATTTTTTGAATTTTCTACCACTTCTTTTATATCATCTACCAAATAACCTTCCATTCCATAGAGCACTTTAAAATCAGCCTTTTCTACCATATGATTTGCCGTCGGAAATGACTGCACATCTCCATGATCTGTGATAGCGATAGCGGAATATCCCCAATCCATAGCGCGTTTGATGATATCCTTCACATCAGAAACCCCATCCATATCACTCATTTTCGTATGACAATGTAATTCCACTCTTTTATTTAGCGAGGTATCTATTCTCTTTTCTGTGAAATCACCACATCTTTTAATTCCAACTACAGAAGCGATTGTGAGTTCTCCATCAAATCGATCAATCGCAGTCACCCCTTTTATTTTCACAAAAGCTCCTACATTAATATGAGGTTTAATTTCATCAAGCATCTCATTTTTTGCGAACATCTTCACTGTAATAGTATCTGTAAAATCTGTGACATCAAAAATCAAAATCGTCTTATCCCCTCGAATTTCTCTCAAATCAAAGGAAATAATCTTTCCTTGTATCACTAATTCTCCCATTTCTGTTTGAATCTGTTCTATAGGTGTTGGTTCTTCCACAAAATCTCTTCCAAAAAGCACATCTTTATTCTCCGATTTTTTATAAAAATTCTTCGATTTCTTAGGATATTCCATCGGCTGTTTAAAAACTTCCTTCTTCTGCTCCTTTTTTTCTTTCTTTATCGGTTCTCTCTTCTGTTCTTTCTTATCTATGATGGGAGAAGAATATTCTTCGTCTTTTATAAAACTAGAATTTTGCACAATCCTCCTCACTTCCATCTGTATCTTTTGATCTTCCTGTTCCTGCCTATCCTCCTTCTTTCTTTCGACAAACTCCAATCTGACTTCCATCGAAAATCCACACCGCTCTACAAATATCTTTTCTAAAACTCGTTTTAAGTCTTGTGCTTTTTCTCTGGCAACAATACTCTCCTCTAAACGTAGCAATAAAATATCATGTTCTATAAATTCACACTCCGCCTTCCGAAGCAGACTATATTCCATGCGGCTATAAGTATTTAGCTCTGTCAAAATACTCTCTTTATAAACATCAAACAACTTTTTTGGTGTATATTGTTCTGACAAATGATACTTTTCTATCACTTTTACTTCCGTCTTACTCCCACTCAAAATCTGTTTTGCAATATTTTTCTCTACATCATAGATTTTCTTCTTCTCTATCAGCCTTCTGCTGTCAATATAGATGCGAAGAGAACTCTTTTCCTTATTCGTTGTGATTTTTGTCACCTCTACCTCGGTCAAAAGCTCGGATAAATCTGAATTTAATTTTAAAGTTGGAAATACTTCAAAAAAAATCTTTCCCATTCTATCGTCCCCAATTTTTAAGTTCCTCTTTTAAAACCTGAAAAAGTTCTGTTTCTGGCACTTTTCTGATAATTTCTCCTTTTTTTATCAAAAGTCCCTCTCCATTTCCTCCTGCGATTCCTATATCAGCTTCCTTCGCCTCCCCCGGTCCATTCACGACACATCCCATCACTGCCACTTTAAGATTTAGATAATCAAATTCCTGTACCATCTGCTCCACTTTATTAGCGAGTGAAATCAAATCTATCTTTGTCCTCCCACAAGTAGGGCAAGAAACTACTTCTATCCCTTCTTTTCTGAGTCCTAATGTGCGCAAAATCAACTTCGCAGACCGAATCTCCTCTGTCGGTTCTCCACTCAAAGATACCCTAATGGTATCTCCAATTCCTTTTTCCAAAATCAATCCAAGCCCTATCGCTGATTTAATATTTCCAGAATAAACTGTTCCAGCTTCTGTGATTCCTACATGCAGCGGATAAACTGTTTTATCTGCGATCAATTCATGTGCCTTCACACACATCAAAACATCAGAAGATTTTATACTGATAACTAAATTGTCATAACCCATTTCTTCTATCCTATATACTTTATCTAATGCACTTTCTACCAACCCTTCCGCTGTCACTCCTCTATACTTTTCCACCAATTCTTTTTCTAAAGAACCACTATTTACCCCCACTCGTATTGGAATCTCTCTCTCCTTTGCTGCCCTCACTACCTCTTTTAACTTTTCCTGCCCTCCAATATTACCCGGATTAATCCGTATCTTATCCGCCCCATATTCTATCGCTAAAATCGCCATCCGATAATCAAAATGGATATCCGCTACCAAAGGAATGGATATCCTTTTCTTTATTTCCTGAAACGCCTTTGCAGCTTCCTCATTCGGCACAGTACAGCGCACAATATCACAGCCCGCCTTTTCTAATTTCAGTATCTGTTCTACTGTTGCCTCTATATCCTCCGTTTTTGTATTTGTCATAGATTGAATTAAAATCGGATTCCCTTGTCCAATCACTCTATCTCCAATCTTAATCTTTTTTGTATTCTCTCTCGCTAAAGACATTTTCCTCTCTCCTTTTTTATTTATCCTAAACAAAACATCTTAACCATATTTCCGCGAAGACAAGGGTATCTATTCCAACGAAACCGCGCTCCCGCTCCGTTCCAGACGTAATGGACACTAAATTCTCGGCGCGTGACCGCACCGCTC
>CAJUHN010000082.1 GCA_910585935.1 uncultured Lachnospiraceae bacterium
GCTCATTAAGTGCCAACGTCTTCCAAGGGGTTTCTTTTGGAATACTTCCTTCCCTTTGCTAGTTTATTGTCATTCTAAGCAAACTGAAAAAATCAATCATATTATCTATAAAAAAAATTTTTCCATTCTCCTTATTTCTGTAAAAATAATTCCTAGTACATCGTTGTATTAATAATCAAGAAAAACTATACCCTAATAATATAAATGTTAACTTTACAAAGTATAAATAAGCATATTATTTACTTAAAAATTAATGTCATGATGTACTGGCATAATTATATTTATTTAAATGACTATTTTTTTATATTTATAAAATTTATTATATAGCAAGTTTTTTGATTATATTAAATATAACTATATCCATACACTAGCATTTAATCAATTATGTTAATAACAACAAACAGTAATCTTCTTTTACAAACTTGCCCATGTTACAGAGTAGCGGAGGCAAGACCCTATTCCAAAAGAAACCCCTTGGAAGACGTCGGCACTTAATGAGCGAACCTGCAAAGGTTTGGCGAATTTAGTACCGCTACGTCTGGAACGGAGCGAAAGCGCGGTTTCGTTGGAATAGGGTCTTGCCGGAGCGTTCCCTTTGGCAACATATTTTCCCTCTTTTTATTGTAATAATTTTGTCATTTCTCCAACATAAAATACAGATAACTCATGTAATGCCCGTGTCGCTGCTACATATAATAGCTTTGCATTTGCATCTATAGTTTTATAATGTTCCTCTGTCGCATCCCATAAAAGTACTGCATCAAATTCTAATCCTTTTGTCAAATATACTGGCAAAACCATAACACCTTGTATAAATGACATATGTTCAAAATCTTCACTCTCCACTTTTATTTCAACCGATAATTCTTTTTGTACCTGTAATGCTTCTTTTTTATCTCTACAAATAACCGCAATCGTATCATATCCTTCTTTTTGCCATATTTTGATTTGTTCTATACTCTTTTTTATGAGTTCTTCTTTTGAAGAACAGCCCCATACTCTTGGCTCTTTCCCATGTCGAATAATAGGTAAAACTTCATAGGTTTTAAAAGAACAATGATTTAATATTCTGCTTGCATAACGTGAAATTTCTATTGTATTTCTATAACTTTTGGCTAAAATATGAAAATGATCCTTCTCTGGTGAAAATACATCATTTTTGAAAGCTTCCCAATCGTTCATACCAGAATTGTAGTTGATATTTTGTGAAACATCTCCCATAATCGTAAAAGTAGCCTTAGAAAGTATTTTCTTCATAATTCCAAATATCAATACACCAAAATCTTGTGCTTCATCTACCACAACATGTTTCACTTCATTAATCTCTTCTGTCATTTTCAAACGCTTTCTTAAAAAAATAAGAGAAGCCAAATCATATACATCCAATTCCTTTTCTTCTAATTGTTTTTGTAAGGATTCTAAACCTTTCTGATAAAAAATCTCCTTTTTTTTCAGATAACAGATAAATTCTTTATAAACTTCTAACAAAGACTTTTTAAAACTTCTCTCCCCAAAATAAGTCTGAAACTTCTTTCCTTCTTGTCTTATCACTTCCTTTGTTTCATCTAATTGTACATTATAATCTTTTATTTTTATAACAAGTCTTTTATTTAACATATTGATTTTATCCTGCATAGAATAATTTTGATTATTTTCTAAAAACTGCTCTATCGCTTCTCTAGTAAAAACTTCTTTTCCTTTATAGACAATCGTATCTTTTGAAATAGCTGTTTCCTCTAATTCTTTTATATAACATTCTAATTCCTTAAGCCATTCCAAAGAACCTCTATAAGCTTGAAATTCTCTATCCCTTTCCTCTTTTTCTTCTATCTGATGATAGTGAACTTTACTTTTTTTATCGAAATCTCTTTCTAAAAGCCATATAAAAAAATCTTCCATCACCATTTGGTTAACATGATATACTTCCAAATCAGGCAGTACCCCTGTAATATAATTTAGCAACATCTGATTACTGCCAATAATAAAAAACTCTTCTGGTCGAAATTTATTATTATAATTATATAAAATATAAGAAATCCTATGCATCGCTACGGTAGTCTTTCCACTTCCTGCTACTCCTTGTACAATACTATTATGAAATGGTGTTTCTCTGATGATATCATTTTGTTCTTTCTGAATCGTTGCAATAATTTCTCCTAATACAGCTTCCTTATTCTTTGCCAGATATTTCGTCAAAAGTTCATCATTAGCAATCACTTCTGCATCATAATATTCAATAAGCTCACCTTTCTCTATTTCATATGTTCTCTTTCTATCCAAAATAATTTCTCTCTTTCCTTGCTCTGGTACTTGATAAGAACTCTCTCCTACTTGGCTTTCATAATAAATACTAGATACTGGTGCACGCCAATCCACAATAAGCACTTTTGTGGTATCTTTCATAATTCCATTTTTTCCAAGATATAGAGTATGACATAGATTATCTTCTTTATCCCGATAATCGATTCTCCCAAAATAGGGCTTTTCTAATGCTCTTTGATTTTTTTTAAGTACTGTGACAACTTGCTCTCTCATCCCTATTTCAATCACTAATTCATTGTGTAATTCAGGATTAGATGAACGATAAATATCATACATCTCTTTGATTTCTGCTGCCATCACTCTTTCTTTTTCTTGATAATAATCCACATTTTTCTGTATGATTTCCACACAATCTTTTAAATGCTCTTCCTCTTCTTTTCTACCTATTCCCTCATATTGTTCCATAAAATAATCCCTCCTATTTTAGTGTTTTTTTCTTTTTGTCCACTATTTCATTTATTTATTACTATTCAACCTTTTACTGCTGTTTAGAACATTTTGGTCAAAAGGTCACACAGGAAGGAAGTATTCCAACAAATCTATACTTTCTCTTCATGTAAGACTACCCAGACACTAAATTCGCAACTCCTTATAGAGTTCGTCTTCCAAGAAACTTCTTTTAGAATACTTCCTTCCCCCTGCTAGTTTACTGACAATTCTAAGAAAATGAGAAAGTCCATACTGCTTATGAAAGGAAAAATTTTAATCTTTTTGTTATTGTGAGGTATAAATAATTATAATAACCTAATAGCTTGTTAAAAGATTTTCTTCACTTTTCTATACATAATTTCCTCACTTCGCTCCATACAAAATATACCTATTCAGCGTTATTTTCTTGAAAAGATATCCCTCCTTTGTTTTTCCCAAAAGAGTCACATAAATTCCATTCTTTCAATAAACATAAATGAACAAAACTTTTACCTAAAAGTACAATCCCTAATCAATATTTATAACCTTTTCATCATCATAAATACCAGAACAGTAATTTTAGTTTAACATAAACATAAGATAATACTAGACTTTTTTTTAATTTTATGTTAGACTAGATACTATGGAGTATGCTAAAAATAAGTTTACATAAGATTATATTCTATCAAATTTTTATAAAAGTATCACAGAGAGAAAATAATATCTTTATTCTTTTTCTCTCTGTGATACTTTATTTTTCCCCACTAAAATATACCCGAAATACAAAACAGCTATAAAACTATACCATATATAAAATTTATCTTCTCTCTTGATTTCACTGGTTTTTTGTGCAATTTTCACTTAAATTCACGCCTATGGGGTCAAAACTCCATTATACAAACAATAAATGTAGACAGCATAATTCTTTTCTTTATTCCCAGAATAGCCAACAAACTAGCCCTGGCAAGGAAGTCTTCCAAAAGAAGCCCCTTGGAAGACGTCGGCACTTAATGAGCAAATCCGCAAGAAGCGGGATTTGTGAATTTAGTACCGCTACGTCTGGAACGGAGCGAGAGCGCGGCTTCATTGGAAGACTTCCTTGCCAGGGCGAACCTCGTGAATCCCTAATTCAAACATCTCTAAATCTTCTTTTTATAAACTCCAAAAAAGATGATATATCCCTTTATGAAATATACCATCTTTTTTCTAAACAATATTATCAATTTATCTCATTATCTTACTTTTATAATCCATTTCCTCACTTTTATCAATGAGTTACATATTTATATCATCTTTTTCCTCAGAATCTTCCACAAATTCCATTTGCTCTTCTGGTATATCCGTATCCAATTTCACAGAACGGTATCTCTTCATACCTGTACCAGCAGGAATTAATTTACCAATAATAACATTTTCCTTTAACCCAATCAATGGATCTACCTTTCCATTAATCGCCGCTTCTGTCAATACTTTTGTAGTTTCTTGGAAAGATGCTGCGGATAAGAAGGAATTTGTCGCTAAAGAGGCTTTTGTAATACCGAGCATCACTTGTTTTCCCTCAATAGGTTTTTTGCCTTCTTCTATCAGCTTTTCATTTTCTTCATTAAAATCCAATACATCCATAGAAGTTCCCGGCAGATAATCACTATCTCCACTCTCTTCTACCCTGATCTTCTTTAACATCTGACGCACAATTACTTCGATATGCTTATCATTAATTTCTACACCTTGTAAACGATATACACGCTGTACTTCCTGAATCATATAATCTTGTACTGCACGTACACCCTTAATCTTCAAAATATCATGGGGATTTATACTACCTTCTGTCAATTCATCTCCAGCTTCTAATGTCACTCCATCTTGAATCTTAATACGAGAACCATATGGTATTAAATAAGATTTTGTATTTCCTGTTTCTGGATCTGTAATGATAATTTCTCGTTTCTTCTTTGTATCTTTAAAAGTAGCTACTCCTCCAAATTCTGCGATAATCGCAAGTCCTTTTGGCTTTCTCGCTTCAAAAAGTTCTTCTACACGAGGAAGACCTTGTGTGATATCATCTCCAGCCACACCACCTGTATGGAAAGTACGCATGGTAAGCTGTGTACCAGGTTCTCCGATAGATTGTGCTGCAATAATACCAACTGCTTCTCCTACTTGCACTGCCTGACCTGTTGCCATATTAGCCCCATAACATTTCGCACAGACTCCAATATGAGATTTACATGTCAATATAGTACGAATTTTTACTTTTTCTGCGCCTGATTTTACAATGCTTGCCGCACGCTTTGGAGTTATCATATGATTTTTCTTCACAAGCACTTCGCCTGTGTTAGAATCTGTGATTGTTTCACAAGCATATCTTCCTGTGATTCTGTCTTCTAAGCTCTCAATAACTTCTCTGCCATCCATAAATGCTTTTACTTCTAATCCCGGAATTTCCTCTTTTCCAAAACAGCAGTCCACTTCACGAATGATCAAGTCTTGTGAAACGTCTACTAAACGTCTAGTCAGATATCCAGAATCCGCAGTACGAAGTGCGGTATCGGAAAGACCTTTTCTAGCTCCATGAGCAGAGATAAAATATTCCAATACATCTAATCCCTCACGGAAATTAGATTTAATAGGCAACTCAATGGTACGACCTGTAGTATCTGCCATCAAACCACGCATACCTGCTAACTGTTTGATCTGTTTATCAGAACCACGCGCTCCAGAATCCGCCATCATAAAAATATTATTATATTTATCCAATCCATTTAAAAGCTCTGTTGTAATTTCATCATCGGCATTTTTCCATGTTTCAATTACTTCTTTATATCTCTCTTCTTCTGTAATAAAGCCTCTTCGGTAGTTTTTGGTTATTGCTTCTATCGTTTTTTCCGCATCACTGATAATTGTCTTTTTCGCCTCTGGCACAGTCATATCTGAAATAGATACGCTCATCGCTGCCTTTGTTGAATATTTATATCCCATAGATTTAATATCATCTAAAACCTCTGCTGTTTTTGTCGCTCCATGAGTATTGATGACTTTCTCTAATATTTTCTTTAATTTCTTTTTATCTACATGGAAATCCACTTCCGGCAATAATTCATTTTCTGCCACGCTTCTATCCACAAATCCTAAATCCTGTGGCAAAATTTCATTAAAGATAAAACGCCCTACTGTAGATTCTATGATTCCGGATTTTACTGTTCCATCTGGTCTGCTCTTTGAACAGCGCACTTTAATTCTGGCATGAAGAGTGATAATTCCATTTTCATAGGCTAAAATCGCCTCATTCACATTTTTAAAGAACTTTCCTTCTCCCTTTGCTCCCGGTCTTTCCTGTGTTAAATAGTAAATACCAAGTACCATATCTTGAGAAGGAACGGCTACAGGCGCTCCATCTGATGGTTTTAATAAGTTATTCGGAGATAACAATAGGAAACGACATTCTGCCTGTGCTTCTACGGATAAAGGAAGATGTACTGCCATCTGATCTCCATCGAAGTCAGCGTTAAACGCGGTACAAACAAGGGGGTGTAGTTTAATCGCTTTACCTTCTACCAAGATAGGCTCAAATGCTTGGATTCCCAAACGGTGCAACGTAGGGGCACGGTTTAACATAACAGGGTGTTCTTTGATGACTCCCTCTAATACATCCCATACTTCCTTTTCCACACGATCTACCATTTTTTTGGCACTCTTAATATTATGCGCTGTTCCATTGGCAACTAATTCTTTCATCACAAAAGGTTTAAATAATTCAATCGCCATTTCTTTTGGAAGACCGCATTGATAAATCTTTAATTCTGGTCCTACTACGATAACAGAACGTCCAGAATAGTCCACACGTTTTCCTAATAAATTCTGGCGGAAACGACCTTGCTTTCCTTTTAACATATCAGATAAAGATTTTAATGCACGATTTCCCGGTCCTGTGACAGGTCTTCCACGTCTTCCATTATCGATTAATGCGTCTACTGCCTCTTGCAGCATACGTTTTTCATTTCGCACAATAATTTCTGGCGCTCCTAAATCTAATAATCTGGCAAGACGGTTATTTCGGTTGATGATTCTTCTATAAAGGTCATTTAAGTCAGAAGTAGCAAAACGTCCACCATCTAACTGCACCATAGGTCGAATATCAGGAGGAATCACAGGAATTGCTGTTAAAATCATCCATTCTGGCTTATTTCCTGAGTTGCGGAATGCCTCTACTACTTCCAGCCTTTTGATGATTCTAGCACGCTTTTGTCCGCTCGAATCTCTTAAAGCTTTCTTTAATTCTGCAGAATCTTTTTCCAAATCAATGGCTTGCAGCAATTCTTGAATCGCCTCTGCTCCCATGCCAACACGGAAACGATTTCCCCATTTTTCATAAACTTCTCGGAATTCTTTTTCTGATAGCACTTGTTTATATTGTAAATCTGTATCTCCCTTGTCTAATACGATATAAGAGGCAAAATACAATACTTTCTCTAATATTCTCGGTGATAGGTCTAGAATCAGTCCCATGCGGCTTGGAATCCCTTTAAAATACCAGATATGGGAAACAGGAGCTGCTAACTTGATATGCCCCATTCTCTCCCTTCTAACGTTTGCTTTTGTGACTTCCACACCACATCTATCACAGATAACGCCTTTATAACGAATTTTTTTATACTTACCGCAATGACATTCCCAGTCCTTGCTCGGTCCAAAGATTCTCTCACAGAATAAACCATCTTTCTCCGGTTTTAATGTTCTATAATTGATGGTTTCTGGTTTTAAAACTTCTCCCCTAGACCACTGCAGGATTTTTTCCGGTGAAGCAAGACCAATTTTAATCTTATCAAAAGTCATAGGTTCATATGCTTCTGTTGTTGTTGTTTCCGGCATGAATGACACTCCCTTTCTTTACTCTTCTTCGTCATCTGCAAGCTCATCGACTCCGAAGAAATCATCATCATCCATATCCATATCGATATCGTCTTCGTCATCCTCTTCCTCTTCTTCTATATCAATAAGCTCATCATCATCAAATTTCTTTTCCGAAAAACCTAATCTTTCATAGGATTCTTTTTCTTCATCATATCGCTTATCACCTTCTATAATAGCGTGAAGGTCGGTATCACCATAATCTATATTTTCAATCAATTCCACTTCTGTTTCATCTTCTCGCAATACTTTGACATCTAATGCTAAAGACTGTAATTCTTTCAATAATACCTTAAAGGATTCTGGTATACCCGGTTCTGGTATATTCTCTCCTTTAATAATCGCTTCATAGGTCTTCACACGCCCTACCACGTCATCTGATTTCACTGTTAAAATCTCTTGAAGCGTATAGGATGCTCCATATGCCTCCAAAGCCCAAACTTCCATTTCTCCAAAACGCTGACCGCCAAACTGAGCTTTACCTCCTAAAGGCTGCTGAGTCACTAAGGAATAAGGACCTGTAGAACGAGCATGAATCTTATCATCTACTAAATGATGCAGCTTCAGATAGTGCATATGCCCAATCGTAACAGGACTGTCAAAATATTCTCCTGTTCTTCCATCGCGTAATCTGACTTTTCCATCTCTAGAGATAGGAACACCTTTCCAGAGTTTTCTATGCTCTAGATTCTTCTCTAAATATTCCAACACCTCTGGCAATAACTCTTCTTCATGTTTCTCTTTAAATTCTTCCCATTCCAGATTCACATAATCATTTGCCAAATCTAAAGTATCCATGATGTCAAATTCGTTCGCACCGTCAAATACTGGTGTTGCGATATTAAATCCCAATGCCTTTGCAGCAAGACTTAAATGGATTTCTAACACCTGCCCGATATTCATACGAGAAGGCACACCTAACGGATTCAATACGATATCCAGAGGTCTTCCATTTGGCAAAAATGGCATATCTTCCACTGGTAAAATTCTAGAAACAACACCCTTATTACCATGACGTCCTGCCATTTTATCACCGACAGAAATCTTTCTCTTTTGTGCGATATAAATACGCACTGTCTGATTCACTCCCGGAGGCAATTCATCTCCATTTTCTCTGGTAAATACTTTGGCATCCACGATAATTCCATATTCTCCATGAGGAACTTTTAAAGAGGTATCCCGAACTTCTCTTGCTTTTTCTCCAAAAATCGCACGGAGCAAGCGTTCTTCTGCAGTGAGTTCTGTTTCCCCTTTTGGTGTCACCTTTCCTACCAAAATATCCCCAGCCCTCACTTCTGCGCCGATTCTTATAATTCCTCTTTCGTCTAAATCCTTTAACGCCTCATCTCCAACACCGGGCACATCTCTTGTGATCTCTTCTGGTCCTAATTTGGTATCTCTCGCTTCTGTTTCATATTCTTCAATGTGTACAGAAGTGTAAACATCATCCATGACTAATCTTTCACTTAATAAAACTGCATCTTCATAGTTATAGCCTTCCCATGTCATAAAACCGATCAATGGATTTTTTCCTAATGCAATTTCCCCATTTGAAGTAGAAGCTCCATCTGCAATAACCTGTCCCTTCTCCACATGTTCTCCTTTGAAAACAATAGGTTTTTGATTATAACAGTTCGATTGATTACTTCTTAAAAACTTGATTAATTTATAAGTTTCTCTTGTTCCGTCATCATCATAACGAAGTGTAATTTCTTTAGAAGTAGAACGTTCCACTGTGCCTGCTCTTTTTGCAACCACACATACTCCTGAATCAACTGCCGCCTTGGCTTCAATTCCTGTACCTACAACAGGAGCTTCTGTAGTCAAAAGAGGTACTGCCTGACGCTGCATATTAGATCCCATCAAAGCTCGATTCGCATCATCATTTTCCAAGAATGGGATCATAGAAGTAGCAACAGAGAATACCATCTTAGGAGAAACATCCATATAATCTATTTTGGTTTTTTCAAACTGAGATGTTTCTTCTTTATAACGACCAGAAACCGTATTTTTTATAAAATGTCCATCTTTATCCAGCGCTTCATTCGCCTGTGCTACTATAAAATTGTCCTCTTCATCTGCTGTCATATATTCCACATAATCTGTTACTCTAGGATTTTTAGGATCGCTTTTGTCTACTTTACGATAAGGAGCTTCTACAAAACCATACTCATTAATTCTCGCATAACAAGCTAAAGAGTTAATAAGACCGATGTTTGGACCTTCTGGTGTTTCAATCGGACACATTCTTCCATAATGAGTATAATGCACATCACGCACCTCGAATCCAGCACGATCTCTGGACAATCCTCCCGGTCCTAATGCGGATAAACGTCTTTTGTGTGTCAATTCTCCTAATGGATTATTTTGATCCATAAACTGGGACAACTGAGAACTTCCAAAAAATTCCTTTACAGCCGCTGTCACAGGCTTAATATTAATCAAAGATTGTGGGGATACTCCGTCTAAATCCTGTGTCGTCATTCTCTCACGAACCACACGTTCCATTCTAGATAAACCGATACGATATTGATTCTGTAATAACTCGCCCACAGCGCGGATTCTACGGTTTCCTAAATGATCGATATCATCTGCATTCCCGATTCCCTCTTCCAAATGCATGTTATAATTGATAGAAGCAATAATATCTTCTTTCGTAATATGTTTTGGTATTAAATCGGAAATATCACGTCTGATCGCCTCTTTAATCGCTTCTATATCCCCTGCATTTTCATTTAAAATCCCTTCTAAAACAGGATAATATACACTTTCTGTCACTCCCAACAATTCTTTCGGGTTACAGTCCACATACTTTGTGATATCCACCATCATATTAGAAAGTACTTTTACATTTCTTTCCTCTGCTTGAATCCAAACATAAGGTACAGCAGCATTTTGAATCTCTATCGCTAATTCAAAAGAAACTGTTGTGCCTTTCTCCGCCATCACCTCTCCTGTAGTAGGATCGATGACGTCCTCTGCTAATATATGATTTGTAATTCTATTTTTAAAATGAAGTTTTTTATTAAATTTATATCTTCCTACTTTTGCTAAATCATATCTTCTCGGATCAAAGAACATACTTGTGAGTAAACTCTCTGCACTATCCACTGATAATGGCTCACCCGGACGGATTTTTTTATATAATTCTAAAAGACCATCCTGATAATTATCAGAAGTGTCTTTTCCAAAACTCGCCAAAATCTTAGGTTCTTCTCCAAATAAATCCAGGATTTCTGCATTAGTTCCATAACCGAGAGCACGAATCAAAACAGTAACCGGCACTTTTCTAGTCCGGTCTACACGAACATAAAATACATCATTTGAGTCCGTTTCATACTCTAACCAAGCGCCACGATTCGGAATCACAGTACAAGAATAAAGAGTTTTACCAATTTTATCGTGCGCTATTCCATAATAAATACCGGGGGAACGAACCAGTTGGCTTACGATAACTCTCTCCGCACCATTAATTACAAAAGTTCCGGTTGCAGTCATCAGTGGTAAATCACCCATGAAAATCTCATGTTCATTAATTTCATCTTTTTCCTTATTGTAAAGCCTAACTTTTACTTTTAAAGGTGCTGCATAAGTTGCATCTCTTTCCTTACACTCTTCAATAGAATATTTTACATCATCTTCACACAATGTAAAATCTACAAATTCCAAGCTCAGATGTCCACCGTAATCAGCAATCGGAGAGATATCTTCAAAAACTTCCTTGAGACCTTCGTCCAAAAACCACTGATATGAGTCCTTTTGAATTTCAATTAAATTAGGCATTCCAAGAACCTCTTTTTGTCTTGAATAACTCATACGCATACTTTTGCCGGTTTTAACTGGACGTATTCTATTTTTCTCCATTGACGTTTCACCCCTTGTCTTTTTATAAAAAACCTATCATATATCATTTATATACATAATAGGTATATATCACCATAATAATGCATTTTTTATGCTAACACAAGTTTTTCCGTCTGTCAAGAAAAATTTTACAAAATTTTCTTGAATAAAAATTGTGAAGGGGTTTTTTAAAGAATTAGAGGAAGGTTCATATTTTGAGGAAGATCTCCCCCTACCAGCCGCGCTCTCGCTCCGTTCCAGACATAGCGGTACTAAATTCGCCGAACCCTTATGGGTTCGCTCATTAAGTGCCGACGTCTTCCAAGGGTCTGTCTGGGGAGATCTTCCTCAAAACATTACTTTATTGAAATGGGTGTAGTTACATTTTTCATAGAAAAATTAAAGCTAATATGTTGTTTTAATAATATTTAATAGCATATTTCCTTTATCTGAGTTTGTACAAAAAAAGAGAATAGATAATATATACTATCTACCCTCTTTTTTAACTTCATAATTATTTTAAAGTAACTTTTGCTCCAACTTCTTCTAATTTCTTCTTTAATTCTTCTGCTTCTGCTTTAGATACACCAGTTTTTACCATCTTAGGAGCGTTATCAACTACTTCTTTTGCTTCTTTTAAGCCTAAACCTGTAGCTTCACGAACTACTTTAATAACTTTAACTTTTTCAGCACCGATTTCTGTTAATTCTACATCGAATTCATCTTTTTCTTCTGCTGCTTCTCCTGCATTAGATGCTACAGCTACTACACCTGCTGCTGCGGATACACCAAATTCTTCTTCACAAGCTTTTACTAAATCATTTAATTCTAATACGGTAAGACCTTTAATAATTTCAATAATTTCTGCGGTTGTCATACTTTATTACCCACTACTTATTTCAATCCACTTCTAACTTCCCGACTATCCATCTATAATATTTATATTTTTATGCAATTTTATCAGTGAATCTCTCAGTAGTTTTTTCCTTTCTTTCTATTTTTTTAGTTTTATTTATTCCTAGTTTCCAATTCTTATCTTCTTGATTAATCGTGTTCAAAAAATTATGCTGTTGCTGTTCCATCTTTTTCTGCAATTTCTTTGATAACACGAGCAAAACTTGCAATTGGAGATTGAATACTTCCAAGGAATTTGGAAAGCAATTCTTCTCTGGAAGGAATTGTTGCGATAACCTTAATTCCTTTCTCATCATAATAAGTTCCATCTACAACACCAGCTTTTAATTGTAATGCTTCTGCTGTTTTAGAGAAATTGAATAAAATTTTTGCTGGAGCAGTCACATCTTCCTTAGAAATTGCGATTGCAGTAGGTCCTTCTAAATGAGGAGCTAAACATTCAAATTTTGTTCCTTTAATTGCAAAATTAATCATGGTATTCTTATAAACTCTATATACAACACCAGCTTCTCTTAACTGTTTACGAAGATTTGTATCTTGTTCTACAGTAAGACCACGATAATCTACAACTACTGCTGTTTTTGCACCATCAAGTAATTCAGAAATCTCCTTTACGATTGGCTGTTTTATTTCCAATTTCGCCATATGGTACACCTCCTTATAGATTTTTATTCTGCCACTAAAAAAACCTCTCGCTTCACGCAGAGAGGCTCTATAAGTCTATTTTAATAAGTTCACATTTCTTATTTCAATTCTTATAAGACCTCGGCAGGCGTTTTCTCCTTATGCCCGAAATATCTTTCTATTTCTAGCACCTGCTGTCTACGGCAGATTTCATACTCAAGTACTATAACATTATTTTTCAATACTGTCAAGCTCTTTTTTCATCTTCCTTCCATAAGGATTCTAAAAAAATCATATCCTCATTATCTAAAATAAGATTGTAACCACATTGTTTTAAAAGGTTGGTTCGCTAAGACAGGGACGTATTCCAACGAAGCCGCGCTCTCGCTCCGTTCCAGACGTGGTGATACTAAATTCGCAAATCCCGCTTCTTGCGGGTTTGCTTATTAAGTACCAACGTCTTCCAAGGGGCTTCTTTTGGAATACGTCCCTGTCTTAGCTAGTTTGTTAGCTATTCTAGAAAATTAAAACATGTTGAATCATACATATTTTATTATTTTAACCCGATTCATATATCCACTAAATACTAAAAAATTAAAAGTCACTTCTAACAAAATAACTTTTACTATACTATAATTATATAGTTCCAATATCCTCTAAAAAATCCATATTTTCTATAAAAAAGTTCTTTTCCTTTATAAAACATAAACAACTACTATCGTTTATTATCATAACTATAGTAGCCATCGCACCTCACAAACTCAGCTCCTCTCCTCTGCTACAAACTAGCGCAGGAACGCACCTATTCCAAAAGAAGCCCCTTGGAAGACGTCGGCACTTAATGAG
>CAJUHN010000083.1 GCA_910585935.1 uncultured Lachnospiraceae bacterium
GGAAGACGTTGGCACTTAATGAGCGGTGCGGTTACGCGCCGAGAATTTAGTGTCCGTTACGTCTGGAACGGAGCGAAAGCGCGGCTTCGTTGGAAGTGTTGCTTTCCAGCGCGAACCTTTGTGAACCTTTGTCAATATTTTCTTAAGTCCTTATATCAGGGCAGATTTCCATATAGAAGAACAGAGGCATAAAACACACCATTTTTATATTCAAATTTTACAGAACCACCATTTCTTTCTGCTGTGGCTTTTACAGAGTAAGTCCCTGTGCCATATCCTTTATGTTTGGTAGAAAGAAATCGACCATTTTCTTGTTTTGGCTCATTCAGACAGGTGTTGTCTATGGCAAGGATTATCATATGTTCCTGACATTTTCCACACACTCGGATAAAAGGTGCAACGTCTGTTAAGTCTTTACAAGCATCTATGGCATTTTCTAAAAGATTTCCAAGCAGAGCGCATATTTCTGGTTCATGTGTTGGCAAGTGTTCTGGTAGGGGACAGTCTACATCAAAATCAATTTCGTTTTTTCTTGCTTCCTCTGCATAGTAGGTAAAGACTGCGTTGACTGAAAAATTGGCACAGAAGGTTTTTCGGGTATCAGCCGGGAGCATGGTTTCATAATCATTCAAGTATTCTAATAGTTTTTCTATTTCTCCACTGTCTGTATAGGCTCGGATCACTCCAAGATGTTGGCGTAGGTCGTGACGGGCTGTTTTAGTTTCATCTATATGGCGTAAAAGTTGTGTGTATTGTAATTTCTGTACGGCAAGCAGATGTTCTTGCACAGATGTCTGTTCTGCAAGTATTGCCTGCTGCCGAATTCCGTCTAGTGCGCTCAATAATATCGAATAGACTACAAATACACAGAGAAGCAGCAGCACTCGTGCAAAAAGAAAACGGAAGGAACGTACCTGCTCTGGGATAAAGTTGCCGGTGAAGGTTATTACAATGGCAGTAGTAAAGGCAGGAACAAGCCATGCTATTCTCCAGAACGCTGGTGCATCTGTGCGGAATACTTGTTCTCTTGTGCGAGAGAAAAAGTGCAGCATAAAAGGCGCACTTACGATTAGTGCTGTTAGTACGATCAGGGTACTTCTCCATGAGGAAAAATCCATGTCAGGACTGTAAAAAAGATGTGCTTCCAAAAATGTGGAGAACCCTCGTAAAATCATAACATAGTCCATCACGAATAAATATAAGAACAGAAGTTTGAAGCGGTTGTCCTGAACGCAGAAAAAGTAAATGCCCATATAGACAAGGGCAAATCCAAACTCTGCCGTTTTGCCAGAACCGCCAGACTGTATCATATAACCATATAAGAGGGACTGCCCGATCTGAAGAAGGAAGACGAGTATCAGTATTTTCCATAAGGAAAAACGCAGGCGGTCACGAAATGGATAGTATGCCATCAGATGGGCAGGGATAGCTCTTACAAAAAGGTTGGTAGCAGACAAAAATAGATTCATGTCCAGCCTCCTTTTCGAGAACAGGAAAATAACCATGAAGAAAATGCTTCACGCACCTGCACGGTTCGGCTGCGGCTGAAAGGGAGAGTTTCCCCATCTTTTAATAGTATTTTTCCAGTTTTTACCTGCTCTACATAAGAGAGATTGACAACAAGTCCACGCCCACATACCAAAAATCGTCCAGTATGGGGAAGGCGTGCGTTGAAATCTTGAAAGGAAAGCCTGACACATACTGTCCCAGTGGTCGTATGAATGATCATGTTGTGATTTTGACATTCTCCGTAAAGAATATCATTTAATGCGACGTTTCGAGAAGAAGAATGTCCCCGTCCTTCTGTTTCTAAAAGTGTGAGGAAGGCAGGGGCAGACAGGTATTCTTGAAGCTCTTTCAGACACCAAGAAACCTTTTTTGGACACAAAGGCTTTATCAGATAATCCATTGCATGGACAGCGAATCCATCTAATGCGAAGTCTGGCTCGATTGTAGTGAAAATAATGGGGAGACGCGGCTCAATTCTCCGAACTTTTTCCGCCACGTCAATTCCTGATATGCCGTTTAATAAAATGTCAAGGAAAAGTGCGTCACAGATACCAGCATGATAACTGTTTAAAAATGTTTCTCCATTTTCATAACAGGAAAAATCTACTGCCTGATGGCTAGTGTCACAGTTTTTCTGTATCAGCTCTTTCAGGTTTTCTCGATCTAATTCTAAATCTTCTACAATAATCAAATGCAACTGTACCACCTCAATTCTTTTTCATAAAAAATGTTTGTTCTGTGTTGTATTTCCTAATTCTTGGGAGGTTTGTCCTAACTCAAAAAAACTCACGCCGTACCAACCCCTGTTCACGTCGTTCTTATTGACATTGCTTTTATAAATGATATAGTAAAGCAAAAGCTGCTGGAAACGTCGGCGGGAAGGAGGGAGGCAATAGTATGTGCGGCTCGAACCCGGAGGCAATGGAGAAAGTCCGTGACGGTCTTGCCACAGTCTTGCGAGTAAGGCAGGAATGATTTATGGGTGATAGGGAATCATTCTTGCGCTATGTAGAGAACAACCTCTATTTAGTAATGTTTATCATACAGTATGAGTTGAAAGTGGTACATGACCATCATATATAGCTAATCTGGTTCTGTGACTATGACTATGCGTTTTATACGCTGTAGTATTTAGGCTAACACCTGAGTTCAGCAGGTTGCCAGTCAACAGAAAATTTAAGCTTATGATCATGTTTGATGTATATTGTATACTTGTCTGACCCGCTGGTGAAAAAAGCTGCTTTTAGTTTAGCACAAAATACACCTTTCCTGCAACTATTGAGTGAGGTAAAAAGAAAAAAATGTGAGATTCTTTTTTCAAAACTTAGGAAGACCAATAAGCGAGTGAGTGAAAGTCAGGAAGGATTCTAAAAGAAGTTCATGGAGTGAAAGCACGGTTTTGTCTAAATCGTTCTTTGGTGTAGAGAGCCTTTCCGTTATAAGCTGAATTGTAACAAAAAATATCGAAAAAAGTATTTTCATCACAAAATTTGGAAATTGTTTGGAGATTGTTAAGGTCGTTATGATAATATTTTAATTGATAGTGAAAAATGTAATTTTGAAAATGGTTTTGTAATAAGAGAAGATAATATATGGAGTATAGAAAGGAGGTATCCAGTTAGCAGACGAAAGAAATTTTGTCAGAGATGCGGGCTGGAAAAGTATGGCAGAATATTTATCACCGGGTGTTTATGTGGAAGAATTTGAATCAGGTGGTAAACCGATGGAAGGTGTGAGCACGAGTACAGCAGGATTTATTGGACTCGCGGAACGTGGACCAGTGGAAGGTTTACCACAGCTTGTAACAAGTTTTGCAGATTTTAAGAGAAAATATGGAAGTTATCTTTCTGAAAATGAGTATGGAGAATATCGTTTCCTTGCATATGCAGTGGAACATTTCTTTATCAATGGTGGTGCTCGCTGTTTTATTTCTCGTGTTGCGCCAAAGGATTCAAAGTGTGCCGTTGGATATGCCCCAACAGAGGACACAGCAGTAATGAAATTGATGGCAAAGAATCCGGGAAAATGGGGGGATAGTATTCGTGCAGTGATTATCCCTTCTAGTAAAGCAAAGACGCAAGTATTAGAAGTAATAGAAGGTGTGGAAGGAAAGCAGTATAAGGTTAAGAACTCTGCTGGTTTTAATCCGGGCGATGTGGTGTCATTTACGAATAAGAAAACAATAGTCTATAACCGTGTTGTGAAAAGTCATGACAATATTTTGGAATTTGAAGAAGAGTTTACAGAAGATATCGTAGATACAGGACTTTTGCCAGTAAAGACATTGACTACTTGTGAATTTAATATGGAAGTAAAGTTTGATGATCAAGTTGAGTTGTTTGAGAATGTATCATTTAATATTGAGGCTTCTAATTTTATTACAAAAAAGACAGCGAAATCTGATTTAATTGTAGTGGAATATATGGGAACATCTTCTGAAACCATTCTTTCTCCATTTGCGGAAATATGCGGTGATGCAGAAGAAGCTTTGTTTACAGTTTCTTTACTCCATGGATCGAATGGTTCTGTAGCGAATATTTCAGCAGCAGATTATATAGGAGAAGATAATGGAGCAGGAAAGCGTTCTGGTATTCAATCTTTTTTGGATAATGATATGGTATCGATTATGGCAGTGCCGGGAGTCACTGATCCGAATGTGCAGTTGACGTTGGTGGCACATTGTGAAGGGCTTGGAAGCCGTTTCGCTGTATTAGATATGCCAAAAGATGCGAAGAAAATTGATGATATTATTACACATAGAGATATTTTTGATTCAGAATATGCGGCTTTGTATCATCCTTGGTTAGAGGTATTTGATCCATTGGATAAAAAGAATCTTGCGATTCCGCCTTCTGGATCAGTGGTTGGTATTTATGCAAGAAGTGATAATACAAGAGGAGTACATAAAGCTCCGGCAAATGAAACAGTACGCGCTTGTGTCGGATTGGACTGTCAATTTAATAAGGGAGAGCAGGATATTTTGAATCCAAAGGGCGTCAATCTGATTCGTTCTTTCCCGGGTATGGGAATTCGAGTATGGGGCGCAAGAACAGCGAGCAGTAACGCTAGTTGGAAGTATGTCAATGTGAGAAGATTATTTATTTTTATTGAAGAGTCGATTAAGGCAAATACAAATTGGGCTGTATTTGAGCCAAATGATGAAGTGCTTTGGGTTAGGGTGAAGAGAACGATTGATGTATTTTTAACTGGTTTATGGAGAAATGGGTATCTGGCAGGAAGTGCGACCAGTGAAGCATTTTTTGTAAATATAGGTAGGGAAACGATGAGTCAAGATGATATTGATAACGGAAGATTGGTGTGTGTAATTGGTGTCGCACCTGTAAAACCGGCTGAATTCGTTATCTTTAGAATTTCCCAGAAGACAAGTGATTCGGCAGAATAGGAAGGAGAGAGGTGTTAAATAATGGCTGGTTATCCACATGGAAAATTTCGATATAAAGTTGAAATTGATGGTTTAGAAGCAGGAGGATTTTCTGAAGTTTCTGGATTTGATGCATCGATAGATGTTATTGAATACAGGGAGGGGGATATGGTACAGACTCCTATGAAACTTCCGGGACTTAAGAAATATGGAAATATTACATTAAAACAGGGTGTTGCGGACAGTGATGTATTGTATCAATGGATGGTGCTTGGAATTGAGGGTGAGGTAGATCGTAAGACGATTACGATTACTTTGATTAATAGTGCAGGAGATGATGCCGCATCTTGGCAGGTAATTAATGCATGGCCTACAAAGTATACAGCACCTGATTTTAATGCAACCTCATCAGAAGTGGCAATTGAATCCTTAGAAATTGCACATGAAGGAATGACACGGGTATCTTAATCCGGTTAGGTGAATCCTAAGTGACTGCGTAATCGGGAGAAGAAGGTAGCAGGATACGTTATCTTCTTCTCTTTTTTCAAAGAGGATATTATTGGGGGATTTATTGGGAAGGTGGAAAGAGGGGGACGCTGCGGCAAGGAAGTATTCCACCGAAACCGCGCTTTCGCTCCGTTCCAGACGTAGCAGTACTAAATTCGCCGTTTCGCTTCCCCAGAAACTGCTCATTAAGTGCTGACGTCTTCCAAGGGGTTTCTTATGGAATACTCCTTGCCTCCGCTAGTAGTTGGCTGTTCTACTTTTTGAAAAGCGAATGTTATGATAATTTATGAGATTGAAGGGAGGAGATATTTAGAAAGGTCAGTATCTATAGGATTTTTAGGGTTTGGCGATGATTTAGGGATTTAGGAGTATGTGAGGAGGAAAATAAGATGGGTTTTCAGACCGAGTTTACATTTGTACTTCCAAGGGGATATATGGACGAGTATGGAGAATTGCATAGAGAAGGTGTGATGCGTTTGGCGAATGCAGCAGATGAGATTCTTCCGTTAAAAGATCCGAGAGTACAACAGAATCCGGGATATCTTACGATTATTTTGCTGGCTAGAGTGGTGACGAAATTGGGGGCGCTTCCGGCTGTGGATACCAAGACGATTGAAAAGCTGTTTACTATGGATCTCGCATATTTACAGGATTTTTATCAGAGGATCAACACTATGGAGATGCCAAAGTATAGAGGTGTTTGTCCACATTGCGGTAAGGAAATTGAGATTCCTGTAAATTTTATGGAAGCCGGGTGATGCAGTTATATCCGGCAGATAAAATTTATGAGGAAGTGGCTTTTATTGGGTATTATATGCACTGGGGGCATGATGAGGTTTTATCGATGTCACATATGGAGCGGATTCGGTGGTGTAAAGAGATATCAAAGATTAATCGTAAATTAAATGATGAACCGAAAAATGTATTTGATATTTAGAATTTAGAAAATAGAAAGATTTTGCTCGGGAAGGGATAAAGAGATGGCAGTGTATGATGATTTGGTTATGAATAACCGTTTTTTGGTTTATATCAATATGAATAAATTGTCTTTTGCGAAGGTGAGTGGAATCGGGGCGGAGATGGCAAAAGAGATTTATGCGGAAGGAGGAGAAAATCATGCTCCTCATGTATTGACGACTCCCAAAGAACAACTGCGAACACTGCGGTTTGAACGAGGATTACAGTTAAATAGCAAGATATCGGATAAAATGAAGCCGGGAATGTTTATTCCCTATATTGAGATAATTGTAAAAGATTCTAAGGGGAAAAGACCTCTTTATGAATATTGTGTAGTGGGAGCATATGTTACAAAATGGGAAGTCAGCACATTAGATGCAGCAGAAGGAAATGTGATGATTGAAACTTTTGAAGTAGAACATATTGGGATAGAGAAGGTTTGTTTAGGATAGAAAAGTGCCAAAAGTGGTGGGTGAAAGATGATGGGATTAAATCAGAATAGAAAAGATCGAATGTCGATGACAGGAAATTTTTTTGCGGAGTCGATTATAAAAAAATATAAAAAGACAGGGGAGTATGCATACCAAGGTATTTCTTTGGTTTTTTTAGAAACAGATAAAGAAAAAGAAGATGCTCCAGTAAAATCAGAGGTTTCCATTCTTTATCATCTACTGCTTCAAGAGATTTATTATCGATATCATAATCAGATGGTGATTAATCGAAATGAGATATTAACGGGAATTGAACGGGCGATAGAACAACATTTCGATTTGGCGAAGAAGAAAGAACCACAAGGATTTCGGGAAGTGTATTCTTTATATCAGGAAATGAAAAATATTACGAAGGAAGAAAATTTACAGAGGATAGAGAAACAGATTAGGGAAAGAATTGGAATAACCATAGAGAAAATAGATGGTGTGAGTGAAAATGTAGAGAGAATACAGCCGATGATTGAAATAGGGCAAGACAGTGGGGAAATACAGACACAAGTAGTACATAAGTTTGGAATACAGGAAACAAATTCAAGAGAGATAGAAAAAAGACAACAGGATATGTTATCGAATCAGATTCAGATGGTTTCAGAGAATCAGATAGCGCAGGTTGTTTTGCCTATGCAATCAAAAATTTCAGCACTTTATGGAATACAAGAGAAATTTTTTTATCAGATAGAGAGGGCAAAAGAGATAACAAATTTGACAGGACAAGAGTATGAATTGCAACAACAGGTTTTATTATCTCTTGTTCAGACAGCTACAGAGGAAGAGCAACAGACACTTTATCAGTATTTTGACCAAAATCATTTTGTTTATATAGATACGAATCAGATAAATAAAAATCAGTCGAATAAAGAAGTGATACAAACATATGAAACAGCAGAGTTATTGCAGATTGTGCGTGATATGGATACAGAATATATTCGAGTGCTTGCAGAGAAATGGAAAAAAGAAATTGAAACAAAAAAGGAAAATTCTACAGATAATGTATTAAATATAGAGAGTATAACAGGAAAAACAGAAGGAATAAATGAAATATCATATGTTGTAACAGAGAAACAGAAGGAAATTGAAAAAGAGAAAAGGGAAGTTAAGGATAAAAGAGAAGTTACAGTTAAAAAAGAAGTTATAGTTAAAAGGGAAGAAGACAGGATAGATAAAGCGTTAGAAACAGAAAATCGAATAAGAAAAAAGGAGATGACGGAAAAAGAGGCATATTTTATATCAGAAAGTCAGGGGGAAAGAACAGAACATATATTGATGGAACATTCTGATATAGTAGAACAGAGTTTGCTTTATCTGGAGTGGAAATTAAGGGAGATATTTGGAAAGGAAAATTATGAAACGATAAAACAGGAATATCTGAAAAGTTTGTCTTTGGTATTAGAGTATGAAACAGAAGATAGGAGAGAAAGGGAGAGGATAGAAGATAGAAAAGAGGTTTTTATAGAAGAGAAGAAACAAGAGAGAAATTTAGAACAGGAAAAAGTTTGGCAAATTACACAAAATATGGGGATTGATTCGGAGAAGGAAATAGAGAAGGCGGTTCTTTTTTCTATCATTTCAACAAAAAGTAGGTTAGAATTATCGGAATCATTATCAGAAGACTTTTTTTTAAAAAATAGATTAGAAGAAACCATAAGAAATATGAATGAAAACCAAATAAGAAATTTGGTAGAAAAGTGGAAAACGGAAACGGATATCATACAGAATATAAAAGAAAAGAGTGAGAAAGGGAAGATAGAGGAAAAGAAGATACGAGATGGAGAATCAGAAGATGGCCAAGCTGGGCTGATAAAACAGCCTTTAACAGAAATACAGAGAATAAAGAGAAATCTTTTGAATGTAGTAGAGGAAGGAAAATCAGAAGATATAGTTTTTCTTTATGAATATTTAACGGAGCGGAATCTGATCCATAGATATTTACCTGAAAAGGAGGAAGTCAGAGGAAATCAGGAAATTAGGGATAGACAAGAAAAGATAATACAGATAGAAGAACAACGTCAAATAGACAGAATATATAAGGCAGAAAGAACAGATTTTGAGAAAGATAACATAGAGAGGGCAGAAGAAGAGAAAAGTTTGATTCAAAAACGTAGGGAGATAGAAGATTTTTTGAATCATCTAAAAGAGGATACAGAAGAGGAATTGCTGGTGCTTTGGCAGGAGAATAGAAAGAGATTATCTTTTTATACAGATAAGAATAAGGCGGAAATAGAAGAAAGAAGAAAGAAATCAGATTCTATAGTAGAAAGAAAAGAGATAAGAAAAGAAATTTTTCATGGATTGGAACAAAAGGTACAATCTATAGAAAAGACGAATCATTTATTTCTGAATACAGAAAAGATCCGAGAGATAAAGGAATATCTTTTAACAAGTGTAGAAACGGGGGAATCTGAGGTAATAGATAGTCTTTATGAGTATTTAACAGAACGAAAGTTAATTTATAGAAAACAGGCTGATAGGGAAGAAAAGCAGAAAGAAGTGAAACATTATTTAAAGGAATTTCAGCAGGGAGAAAATTTCCGAGAAGAGCTGTTGATGTCATATTGGAATGTCCATCTTAATGCTATTTATTCTAGAAAGGTTCAAAAAGAGAAGGAACGGTTAGAGCAGATAGAGGAAGAGAGAACTCGATTGGAGAGAGAGCAGGAAGAAGTTCAGAAGAAGTCGGAGGAAATTCAGTTAGAGAGGACGCGACTAGAATCAGAGCAGATAGAGGAAGAGAGGGAACGATTAGAGAGAAGGCAGGAAGAATGGGAAGAAGCTCAGAAGGAGAAGATGCGGTCGGAGAAAGTTCCACCAGAAAATATACAGAGAGAAATAGAGATAGCACAAGAACAGGTACAACAGAGAGAAAAAGAAAGTAATTTCGCATCGGTATCTAGAGATATACGTATCTATAAAGAAAGGGAGCAGCGATTCACGGTACAGGAGAAAATGCCATATGTGTTGATTTTGGAGCGCTATCAGCAAGAATTACAGCGGTTAGGAATGAATGGGGAGGACGGGGAACAAAATCAGCAGAGAAAGCGAATGGGCATATTTTTGAGGATTTTAGAAGAAAGCAGTTTAGAGGAAAGTAACAGTTTATATCAATATATGGAACAAAATCATCTTTTGTACTATGAGAAAAATAAAGTTTATGAGAAAAATAAAATTTCGGAACAGGCAAAAATAGAGAAAGCAGAAGCAGAAATAGAGATAAGGAAGACGGAACGAGAACAAACGCTAAAAGAAGGGAAGGAAATAGAAGAATCTTTGAAAAAAGAAATCCTTACGGAGTGGATTCGGTCTGCGACGGAGGAAACATTTTATAAACTGCAGGAGAAATTTATAGAAGAGTATGAGAAACAGCAGATGAGTTTTCTGGGACAGGTTTCCTTGGAGAATTTAGAACAGCGGAAGGGCAGTCATATAGCTTCTATGATTACAAAATATTTTGAATCATTACAGACAATATTGGTGCAGAAAGAGAAAGGTTCTATATTGGAACGGCAAAAGCAGCTTCTTGTAAAGACCATATTAGAAGGAAGTAAAGAGGAAGAACAAAATCTATATGATTATTTGGCAGAGAATCATTTTATCTATCGAAAAGAAGAAAACAAACAGCAGGCAGAATCAGAGGAAGAACGAATTTCTTTGGAGAAAAAAAGGATTTTGACAGAACAGATAAAACAATTCGATACAAAAGAATTAAATAAATTATTAGAGCAGGTTCTTGTGTATCAAAAAGAACAGAGAGAAATAACAGAAGGAAAAGAGGAAAGTTCTTTTCTAAAAAATAAAACGATAATAGAACAAAATAAATTGATATATTCTGGGAGAAATATTCGGATTGCAGGGGAAAAGAATATACTGATAGAACATAAATTATCTGAGAGCGGAAGAAAGTATCTCGCGAAAGAAAATATATCCATTTTAGCGAATAAAAAAGTGATAGAAAATAGAACTGAGGGGAATATGACATCTTATCTGCTGCCTTATCAAGAAGTGAGTCTGCTATTCAAAAAAGAGCAGAATCCGCCAGAAGAAGCGAAAGAACAAGTAAAAAAAGTGAAGGAAGTGATTCAACATGATATTACAAAGACAACAAAGGCAGTAGAAAAACAGATAAACTGGGAAGCAGAGAATACCAAGAAGGAAATGGAAAAACAACAGAAAGAGCTTCTTTTTATAAAGACAGAATTAAAACAGCAGCAGGAAAAGATAGAAGAAATGGAAAGAAATCAATTAAAAGAGATAAATTCAGAGAAGATTTATCAGACTGTGATGAAAAAAATGGAAGCACAACTCAGATTGGAACGACTGAAACGTGGGTTAAGCTAATAAGGAGGCAGAAAGATGGGATTTGTAAAAGCACAGCTTTTGGTGGAGTCAGGAGTGCCGATTATCGTACAGTTCAATCCAAAAGAATATAATGTGACAAATGGTGTGAAATATGCAGAGAAATCCATACCCGGTCAGGAGAGTTCGATTCTCCAGTTTGTGGCTGGGGAAACTCCTACTTTAAATATGACACTGTTATTTGACACTTATATACCACCGAGTATAGACATTCCCATCGAGATGGGAGTAGATGTCAGCTTATTGACCAGAAGGGTGGTTAAGCTGACACATATCAAGGGGACACTTCATAGACCGCCGATTGTCACTTTTATCTGGGGCAGTATTGTATTTCAAGGGGTTGTCACAAATGTAAGACAACAGTTTACGATGTTTTTATCGACAGGGATTCCGGTCAGAGCGAAATTAGAGGTGACATTTAAGTCTGTGAATCAAGATGAACTTTTGAGGTTTCTCTCTCCATTAGAATCACCAGATCGCACGAAATATCGCACCGTAAAAGAGGGAGATCAGCTTTGGAATTTCGCACAAGAGGAATATGGTTCACCTGAGATGTGGAGACTGATCGCAAAGGCGAATCACATTATGAATCCATTGGATATCTATCCGGGACAGGTGATTAAGCTGCCAGCAATAGAAGCTTGAAAAGAGGTGAGAACGTGGCGGATTTGATGTCAGATAGTACAAATTATGATTTGCTGGTGAAAAAATATGGAAATTTTATAGTGCCGTCTATAAAAATCAATATCAATGGAGTGGATATTATGAATACTCTAAAGGCTTCTGTAAGTCAGGTTCGCGTGGATCTTTCTCTGAAAGAAGCGAGCAGCGCCAGTTTTACCATTGAAAATGCTTATCAGCTCGCGACACGTTCTTTTTTGGCAAAGATAAAGGCAGTGTTAATGTTAGGTTCTGTTGTTAGTGTAGAATTTGGTTATGGTTCTTCTAGAACTATGGTATTTAAAGGATTTATTTCAGAGATTACCACAGAATATAATGATGCTCCCAGCATACAAGTGACGGCATTAGATGCAGTAAGACTTTTGATGATGAATCGCAAACAAAATCAGCGCTATGAAGAAAAGACCTATGCAGCAATTGTGAAAAGTGTAATGCAGAAGTATATCAATCTTTGCAGTAATTTCAGTAATGTAGAAACCAGTGCTGACAATTTAGAAGGCGTGACACAAAATGAATCAGATTTTGATTTTTTGCAGGAACTTGCTGCCAAGGCGAATAAAGAGTTTTTTCTTTTTGCAGGTGATGTTTATTTTCGGACACCACAAAAGAAAGAAAAGGAAATTATGACATTAGAATGGGAGAAAAGCCTGATCTCTTTTCAATTAAGAGAAAGCTATTGCAATGAAAAGATTATTGCACAAGGGTTAGATGCAAAACGGCAGGTGAAGGTAGAAGCGACAGAAACCGTAAAATCAGAAAATTCTTTTCCGATTCTTTTGACACCGCTTGATGTGGTAAGCCAACATGCAGATATCGTGGAACAGGAAAAGATTCAGAAAAAGGCAAAGGCTCTAAAACGAGAAAAAGAAAATAGCTTGAAGTCGGGTTCTGGAAGCTGTATCGGGCTGCCGGAATTAGTGCCGGGCAGATTTGTCTATATCAGTGGAATTAACGGAGTGGGAAAAGAAAAAATTTATTTAAAAAGTGTACAACATTCCTTTGGAGAAAGCGGCTTCACTACAAATTTTACAATAGGAGGATAAACAGAATGTCTGAATTGTTTACGATGTTATTTGAAAAAGACCAACAGGAAAAACGCCTTCAGAATGTCTGTCCGGGAGTGATGCTAGGGAAAGTGAAAAAGAACTGGGATTCGGAACATGAGGGAATGGTTCTGGTAGAATTTTTTCTAGGGGAAGAGGGAAAATCGACATCTAACTGGATTCCCGTTATGCAGCCCTATGCAAACAATTCTTGTGGCTTCTATTTTCTTCCAGAAGTAAATTCTGTGGTAGTGGTAGGCTTTTTACTTGGAAATCTGGACAGTCCGATTGTGCTCGGCTGTATTTGGGATAAAGTGAATCAATTGCCAGAGAATATGGCAAATGACAAAAATTCGATCAAAAGTATTCTGACAAAGGGCGGACATAAACTGGAATTTAATGAAACCGAGAATGAAGAAAAGATTGAGATCACAACAGCGGGCGGAATGTGTATTTCCCTAGAGGATAAAGATCAGATTCTCACGATGAAAGATAAAGAGGGGGAAAACCTCTGTACCATGAATGGAAAAGATGGAAGTATTACAGTAGAAGCAAAGAAAAAGATTGTATTAAAAGCAGATGGAAAAGAAATGCTCACTCTAGATGGAACAGGAAAAAAGGCATCTTTAGAAGCTGATACGATAGAAATTTCTGCAGGACAAGCTTTAACGTTAAAAGGACAGAGTACCAAACTAGAGGGGAATATGGTGGAGATGAAGTCACAGGGGTCTTTTAAAGTGGAGTCAAGTGCTATGTTGGAACTAAAGGGAAGTATGACAAAGATTAACTAAATAGGCGATTGCGAAAGTCAAAAGGGAACGCTACGGCAAGGACGTATTCCACCGA
>CAJUHN010000084.1 GCA_910585935.1 uncultured Lachnospiraceae bacterium
AGCGGTGCGGTCACGTGCCGAGAATTTAGTGTCCGTTACGTCTGGAACGGAGCGAAAGCGCGGTTTCGTTGGAATAATCCCTTGACAGGGCGGAAACCCGCTAAAATATAAAAAATAACATTCCCCTTGAATCTTAAATCCTCTGAATAGTAATAAAAAATATAAAAAAAGGAGATTTTATTATGGACAAATACTTATGTGAACCTTGTGGATATGAATATGACCCTGCTGTTGGTGATCCTGATAATGGGATCGCTCCGGGAACTGCTTTTGAAGATCTTCCTGAAGATTGGGTATGTCCTATCTGTGGTCTAGGAAAAGATGTCTTTGTAAAAGTAGACTAAATCTAAATGAGGGCTGTGATGCGAAGTTTATTTTTATTGTATTATATGATATTTATATCTTCCAAAAATTTGAAATGATATTAATTATCATATAATAAGCTTTGTATAGCAGCCCTGCTTTACATAGGAAAAAGAAAGTAAAAAAATCGATGGAGGACTTTCTAGGGACATGAACATGAGAAATCTATCAAATATGGTTCTATTTCAAGGTATTTCTAAACAAGAAGTACAAGAAATGTTATTATGTTCTCAAGGAACATTTCAGCATTTCTCCCGTCAGGAATTTATCTTTTATGTTAATGACACTCCCCGCTATGTATTTTGTATTGCAAAAGGGAGTGTTCTTTTAGCAGAAGATAAAATAGATGGAAAACGCACTATTTTAAATGTTTATCATACTGGCAGCATATTTGGAGAAATTTTCTGTTTTCAAGGCAGCCATCGCTATCCTTATTATGCCGCTGCATTAGAAGATACTGATCTCTATTGTATTCCTTGGGAATTTTTTTATCATCGCTGCTCTCGTCTTTGCTCACATCATGAAATTTTAGAAAAAAATTTGCTAAAAATTATGGCTGAACAGTCTTTAGAAATGATCAATCATTTTAAAATACTTTCTTGTCGAACATTACGTCAAAAAATCGCTAAATATCTATTATCTCAGCCATTTGAACAAGAACATATCAAACAGTTTTTAAGTCGAGAGGAACTCGCCGATTATTTATGTGTTACTAGACCTTCTCTCTCAAGAGAGTTAATGGCGATGAAACGTGATGGATTATTTTATATAAAGGCAAAAGAATTTTATATACCAGATCGCTCTGCCTTAATGCAAGTAGCGAATGATTAATTTAGGAGGAAATAAAAATGAAACCTGTTGAAATCAAAAAAGATATTTACTGGGTAGGCGCTATTGATTGGTCTATCAGAAATTTTCATGGCTATACTACTAATCGTGGTGCAACTTATAATGCTTATTTAATTATGGACGAAAAAATCACTTTAATTGACACAGTAAAAGCTCCTTTTTCAGAAGAATTATTGGAACGTGTTAGTCATATAGTAGATCCAGAAAAAATTGATTATCTCATCTCTAATCATGTAGAAATGGATCATTCTGGTTCTATTCCAAGAGTGATGGAAGTTTGTAAAAATGCTACTATTGTTACCAGTGCCCCTAGTGGTGTAAAAGGTCTCACTGCTCACTATGGAAATTATCCTTATCAGCCAGTAAAAGGAGGAGATACCCTATCTATTGGAAAGAGAAATCTCGTTTTTGTCCCAACTCCTATGCTTCACTGGCCTGATAATATGGTCACTTATTGTCCAGAAGAGAAAATTTTATTCTCTAATGATGCTTTTGGTCAGCACTATGCCTCTAGTGAACGCTTTGATGATGAAACCGATCTTTCTGTCGTTTTAGAAGAAGCGAAAAAATACTATGCCAATATTATCATGCCCTATGGGAAACAAGTACAAGGCGCATATGAAGTGGTAAAATCTCTTGACTTAGAAATTATCGCTCCTAGTCATGGCATCATCTGGCGCACTCATAAAGATGATATTTTGAATGCTTATTATGAATGGAGTCAAAATGATCCGAAAGATGGAGCAATCGTAGTATTCGACAGTATGTGGCACTCTACAGAAACTATGGCTCAGACTATTGCAGAAGCATTTAAAGAAAAAGGAATGTCTGTAAAATTATTTGATTTAAAAGTTAATCATAATTCTGACATCATTCCTTATGTACTCACATCAAAATATATCGCTGTAGGTTCTCCTACTTTAAATAATGGAATGCTCCCTACAGTAGCTTCCTTTTTATGCTACCTAAAAGGACTCTCCCCTAAAAATAGAGAAACATTCGCTTTTGGCTCTTATGGCTGGGGTGGACAAAGCATTATTCAGATAGAAGAACAGCTAAAAGCTTGTGGATTTCATATTTGTTTAGATAAGATGTCTATTTCTTATATTCCAAAAAAAGAACAACTAGAAGAAATCACAAAGTCTATATTAAGCCTTTCCTAATGCATCCATAACTCCTAATGAAAAAAACATAGGAAAAACTAAAAAAAAGAAAATTGCTATGTAAATGACAAAACCTCACATAGCGATTTTCTTTTTTCTAAATTTTAAAATCATCAAAAAAACACATACATCATAAAATCAAACGGTATTCTCAAACATTTTCATCAACAAACATCTTTGCAAATTTACCACTATATCTAATATCATCTACTTTGCAAATACAAATTTTCATTCTTTTTCACAATCTCTGTAATCACTTCTCTAGTATATGCCCCTAAAAATTTTTTCTTTTCTTTATCTAATTCTTTTACATAAATAGGTTCTCCAAATTCAATACTAACATTAGCCCTTTTTACTTTTGGAAAATGATCCTCAAATATTTCTGAATTATGATTCATTCCAATTGGCACAATCGGACATCCTGATTTCTCTGCCATCTTCAAACTTCCCTCTTTAAACTCTAATAATTCTGTTTCATTCTCCTTTTTATTTCTAGTACCTTCTGGAAAAATACAGATAGAAATTCCACTCTTTAGCTTATCAATTCCTTCTAAAATAGTTTTCATTCCCTGTTTTATATCATCTCTATCCAAAAATAGGCAATTCACTAATTTCATCCAAACACGTAAAAATGGAATTTTTTTCATCTCTTTTTTCGCCACAAAACCTGTCAATCCGGGAACTAAAGAATAAATAATCAAAATATCAAAAAAACTTCTATGATTTCCCACATATAATACCGCTGTATCTTTTGGAATCCTTTCCTTTCCAACTATCTTTACCTTTGTACCTGCAACTTTTAAAATAATCCGAAATGCCCCCTGAACCATTTTTAAGGAAATCTTATGCCTCAAAGGTAAATTAAATTTTCCAATGATAAACAACACTACCCATGCTAAAATTCCTACCAAAAAATATAAAATCAAAAAAATCAATATTGCCAAAAATCTTATCATTTCATTCTATTTCCTCCTTATTATTATATTTTTATTACCCTTCACATAATTTAATATCACTATAAATAAATGATGAATAGTAACTATTTTCCTTCTTCTAAATTACTTTTTATTATCATCTCAAAGTATAACATATATCTTATAATAATTCCATCAAAATTAATATTCTCCTTCCTCCATCTGTTTCTTTATTCTAATATAATAACTTTCCTAACAATATATCCATTCTATAAAAACTCTACTCTTCAAAATAAAAATTTCAAAATGCCTATATTCCTAAAAAATCACGCCAAAGGGTCGCGGAGGAAAGAAAGGTTTCCAACGAAGCCGCGCTCTCGCTCCGTTCCAGACGTAGCGGTACTAAATTCGCAACCCTTATCAGGGCTGCTCATTAAGTACCAACGTCTTCCAAGGGGCTTCTTTTGGAAATCCTTTCTTTCCTTCGCTAGTTTATAACACTGGCAAGTTTATAAAACAAAATAGCATTTATTACAATATATTAACCTGTTGTCTTAATCAAATTCAAAAACACTCATAAAATTTTTTATTTATACAGAAAATTTAAAAAGGGAAAAGATCTTATCTTTTTTTGCAAAAAGTATAATTTTTTTCCTGATTTTCTTAGAATAGCCAACCAACTAGCGGAGGCAAGGAAGTATTCCATAGGAAGCCCCTTGGAAGACGCTTGCCCGTTAATGAGCAGCTCCATTAGGGGCTGCGAATTTAGTACCGCTACGTCTGGAACGGAGCGAATAGCGCGGCTTCGTTGGAATACTTCCTTGCCACAGCGTTCCCTTAGGTCAAAATATCATAAATAACACAACTCCTTTTAAAATAACTCCTTCTCTGTTTAAGCGAAAATCCAGCTTTCGTTTCTAAACTATTTTTAGAATTTTCACTCTTTTGTTGACAATGCTTCAAAATTATTATAGATTTATATTATATCTTTTAGAAAGGAAAGGATAAAATCAATGAAAATTTCTTGTGGAATAAGTCAAGCTGGCAATTTACAAGATTCTTTAAATACAATACAAGATCCAAAGCTGATTATATTTGTAACTACTGAAGAAAAACTCGCTTCTCATGCAGAAGAATTGTATCATTTATATCCAAATATTCCAACTATAGGTTGTATTGGAATGGGATATCAAAATACTACCATAACAGAACATGGTATTCATGTCTATGGTTTTTCAGATGGTATAGAAGCTGTTGGAAATGTAATAGAACAAGTATCTGTTATGCCAGTAAAATATATCTCAAGGTTAGAACAAGACCTCCATAAAATTAGTGCGCAAGAACATAATACTATTTGTATTGATATTTGTTGTGGTCATGATGAAATTACCATCACAACCTTAAATTCTGCCCTCTCTCAAAAAAATATTTCCCTTATCGGAGGCACTGGTGGAGCGGGAAAAGTAGCTTTTTGCGGAAAGATCTATGAAGATTCCTGCGTCTATGCATTGATCAAAAATACAAAGGGAAAAGTGAAAGCTTATAAAGAAAATATTTACCGTTTACGCCCTGATTATCCATTCTTTACTGTAACAAATGCCGATCCTGAACATAACATTTTGATTGACCTAAATGGAAAGCCTGCTAAAGAAGTTTATCAATCGCTTTTAAATATATCAGAAAAAGACATTCTCACTCAAACATTTAAAAATCCATTTGGAAAAGTATGTGGTAATGATATTTTTATTATTTCTATCAAAGACATACATAATCATCATGGATTAACTTGTTTTAAAAGAACAATAACTTCTGATATCATCACAATTTTGGAACTAGATGATTATCAAAAAGTAGTCCAGAATACGATTCAATCTATTCAAAAGGATTTCCATTCTATTTCTGGAATATTTTCTATTAATTGTTTATTTCGTTATTTACTATTTCAAGATTTAAACTATGTTTCTACTTATTTTAAAGAAATGAGTAAATTAGGGACTCATATTGGTCTTATTGGATATGGAGAACACTATAAACAACAACATACTAATCAGACATTTAGCTGTGTTGTTTTTGAATAAAGGAGGGCTTTATGAAATTTTTTAAAAAAAATTCTCCCGTTTCTATTGATTCTCAATCAAAAGAGGATAATTTTTATCCTCTTTATTTTACGGCAAACTATTTGAAAACGGCAGAAAAAAATATTGTTTCTGAAGAATTAAAATCGATGAAAGAAATTGATAAACTTAAAGATTCTTTTCATCTTCTAATAGATGAAACACAAATTTTAGAAGGTGGCGTATCCTCTTTTCAAAATACTTTTGAAGAAATTCAAGAAACGGCAGGACATTTTTCTGTTGTGAAAGACGAAATTTCTGAATCCGTTTCTCACGCACAGACCCAAGTCACCACTTTGAAAAATAGTTCTAGTAAAGTCACAGATGGTTTTTCACAAATAGAAAAAAGTTTCGATAACTTTAAAAATGCTGTAATGGAAATTCAATCTTGTATGATGGGCATTGTTCAGATTGCTAATCAAACAAATCTGCTCGCATTAAATGCTTCTATTGAAGCAGCAAGAGCGGGAGAAGCAGGACGTGGATTTTCTATCGTAGCTGAGAAAGTTCAAGAATTAGCTGTTGAAATCAAAGAATTAATAGGCTCAGTAGATCAGAGTATTCAAAAAGTAAATGCTGATTATGAACTATTAGATAAAAATTTAAAAACTTCAAAGCAAGCATTAGAAAATAGTATTCAAAATGTAGATAAAACAGATACTATTTTTCAGGATATTATTTCTAGTGCTGAAAAAACTGGCGATGTATATAACGAAATCCTAAATGCAATTTCTAATTCTCAAAATGAACAGCAAAAGTTAACAGAATATTTTCATACCACACAGCAAAAATATGATGATGTATTAAAAAATATTGAAAATATGAATATGTTATCTACTCAAAAGAGTTCTATGTTCGAGCAATTAAATGATATGATTTCCCAATTAACACCTTTGTTAAAAGATATAGAAAAAGAAAAGCATTAGTACTTTTATATCTCTTCACTTTTTATTATATTTTAAATTCCAAAATATTATCTTTTAAAAGAAGACATAAAAAAGACATTTAAAATATTAGAATTTATCACTAATATCTTAAATGTCTTTTCTTCTAACTATCTGCCATATAGCCAAACTAGCTCTCTCATTTTTTCTACTAACTCTTTTGTTAACTCCTCCGCCTCATATCGATAAGCCCAATTTCCAGAAGGAGTACTTGGAGTATTCATCCTCGCTTCACTCTCTTTTTCTAATAAATCCTGTAAAGGAATGATAACATATTTCGCGGTACTCGCATATGCTGTTTTAATAAATCCCCACACAATTTCTGACGTATTTTCTTCTTTGATATTCATATACTTCCTACATTTCTCTTTTGATGCAAAAGAAGCATTTTTATACCATCCAATTGTAGTATCATTATCATGTGTTCCTGTATAACAAATACAATTATCAGAATAATAATGAGGTAAAAAATTATTCTCTTGTGTATTATCGAATGCGAACTGTAATATCTTCATTCCCGGAAACTCAAATGTATCTCGTAAGTCTTCTACTTCTGGAGTGATAATCCCTAAGTCCTCTGCAAAAATAGGCATATTCTCTCCCAATTCTTTTTTAATAGCATAGAATAAATCTTTAAACGGACCTTTTTTCCATTCACCATGAATAGCAGTTGTTTCCCCATAAGGAACAGCCCAATAAGCCTCAAATCCTCGGAAATGATCGATTCGCAAAAAGTCCACAAACTTCAGTTGTGCCTTTATACGCTGAATCCACCAACGATAATTCTCTTGTTTCATCACTTCCCAATCATATAGAGGATTTCCCCATAACTGTCCTGTTTGACTGAAATAATCTGGTGGAACTCCCGCTACTACCGTTGGATATCCTTTTGAATCCAACTGAAACATACCTTTATTTGCCCACACATCCGCACTATCTAATGCAACAAAAATGGGAATATCTCCAACAATAGAAATACCTCTCTGATTCGCATATTCCTTTACTTTAAACCACTGACGGAAAAATAAAAATTGAATGAATTTGTAATACTGAATGGAAGTACGCAACTGATGCTCCCATTCTCCTCTTTCCTCTGGTGTAGGATTTTTTAATGAATCCTCCCATGACAACCATGAACTTCCATCATGAACTTCTTTCCCTGCCATAAATAACGCATAATCATCTAACCAGTCTTTATTTTCATCGCAAAAATCCTGATATGCCTTTTCCAACTGCTGATTAGAAGTCACAGTAAAAGCATCATATGCCTTTTTTAACAATGTCGTTTTATATGTAATAACAGTTCCATAATCCACAATGTGCTTATCCCAAACTGGCATTCCTATAAAATCTTCTTCCACTAATAACTTCTCCTCAACCAGTAAATCTGGACTGATTAAAAGTGGCTGTCCTGCAAAGGAGGAAAACGATTGATACGGTGAGTCTCCAAAACTAGTAGGTCCTAAAGGCAATACTTGCCAAATTTTCTGCCCTGCTTCCACCAAAAAATCAATAAACTGATATGCCGATTTTCCTAAATCTCCTATTCCATATTTTGATGGAAAAGAAGTAGGATGCAGCAAAACTCCCGCCATCCTTCCACTTGCACTGCCTCTAGATTCCACTGACTTTCCACTCATAAAACTTTCCTCCATTTATTTCATTCAATCCATTCATGGTAATTAGAAACAAAACTTGTTGTATAAAACAACATAAATTGCTTCTTGGTAGAGAAAATATACCCCTACATTCCTTCTACCATTACCATGAAACTTGTTTCTAGCAATCCAGCCCCTATTCTAGAACAAAGGAACTTCTTACTATATAATCTTAAATCGTTTCCACATATTTATTATACTGAAAAATTCTTTATTTTACAAGCAAGTTTATCAGAAAAATCCCCTATATTTCGTGTTTTATCTTTATTACTTTATTCCTAGTAACAAAAAATAAAATTATAATTGCAGCCAAAGGGGGGCGCTACGGCACGCACCTATTCCAACAAAGCCGCGCTCCCGCTCCGTTCCAGACGTAACGGACACTAAATTCGCAGCCCCTAACGGAACTGCTCATTAAGTGCCAACGTCTTCCAAGGGGCTTTTTTTGGAATAGGTGCGTGCCTCCGCTAGTTTCTATTATCAGATAACTCACGAAGTAATGATGATGTTTTTTATGATCTTTAAGTGATTGAACATATCAAAATTTTATAGACACTCCTCCTTTTTATCTCGAATTATCTCGAAAAACTATCACCATGATTTATAGATGTGCCGTTTTGTGATAGAAAAAACTATTCTATACATATCAAAAACATCATTCATACCTTGAAAAGTTAAGATAATATATTTATCAAAAATCATATATAATGTAAATTTAGAAATATACAAGTATTATATTTATTCTCATATCTACATATAGACAAAATAACAAAAATTATTAAGAAATACCTTAATTATAGATATTACCTAAAAAAATGTTATAAAAACAATCTAAAAAAGCCAAAAATATTATATATAAAAATTAATATTTTCTTGTAAACAACAAATTCCTTTTTATAGAACAGCAAACAAACTAGCGCTGGAACGATACTATTCCAAAAGAAGCCCCTTGGAAGACGTTGGTACTTAATGAGCAGTCCTGTAAAGGGCTGCGAATTTAGTACCGCTACGTCTGGAACGGAGCGAGAGCGCGGCTTCGTTGGAATAGTATCGTTCCAGCGCGAACCCCCTGCACTCAAGGAATCTTTTCCCAATCTTCATAAGAAAACATATGCCCAAACTTTTTCCAAATGGATTTTTGAGATAGATATAACTTTAAAATCTCCTCCTTTTTTTCTAATATACTTTCTTCCAACTCTTTCATTCTTATAGAAGATACTGTCCCTTTTTTATAATATTTTCCAAAATAATAAAGTTCTGCCTCCTGTGCACAATTTCTCTGTCCTGTCACTAATGCACTCACCATCTTATGATGAATATGCCCATATTCTCCTTCTAAATTATGGGTGACAACGATATCCCATTTTTTAAAAGAAAGTATGGTTTTTATATCTGTTGTTATATCATCAATATATCCCCACCAACGACTTCTCATTCCAAATTCTTTATCTGGATAAGATAATATAAGAGGAATATTTCCACTTTCTTTTACTGCTCTTAAAAACTCTTCTTTTCTTATTTCATTTTCTCCATTTGTAATGCAGACAACGAAATATCCTCCTTCTAACAGATGTCCACCACCCCAAATGGTTTCATCATCTGGATGTGCTACGATCATCAATTTGTTTGTTTCATCTAAAGAAAGAGCTTCTAATTGTTCTCTTTCAATATTTTTCTTTCCTCTCATATTAAAACCTGCTAAAATCCCTACTAATATGATGCAAAGAAAAAAAATAGTGCTCTGCAGATATCGGCTTTTTAAAATTTGTATTTCTTTTTTCATAATAAAACTTCTCCTCCTAAATAGCTTTCTTTATGAACAAGCAACAAAACAAATGGTGAAAATCCGCTTTGTTACTAGAATTTTACTTTAAAAGAAATACCTTTATAATTTCACAAATTTACCTTAAGATTTCCTAAATTTATAAAATCTTAAGTAAATTTACCATTTAGCCTTTATAAATCACTGTTATTTTAGGAAAGTGCTACATATTATGAAATATTCTTTTGAAAATTTTTATTTAAGAAAGGCAGGTTTTTATTTATGACACAATTTAGAAAAAGAGTTAAAATAGATATTTTATATATGCTTATTCTCATTCTTTCTACCCTTTTTATTATTTTTTTGCTCACTCGCAATCAATATATTTTTGGCTCTACTATCGATTGGATCAATCAGCATAGTGTTATTCCTGATTATTTTAGAAATTTATTTTATGAAACCAAAGTATTATTTCCTGAATTTGCACCTCATTTAGGCGGAGGACAAAATATTTTTCATTTTTCTTATTATGGATACCTAAATCCTATTATTTTGCTGTCCTATTGTTTTCCTATGATATCTATGTCAGATTATATCGCCTTTTCCTCTATTGCCCTTTTATTAGCTTCTGGGATACTTTGTTATCATTGGCTGAGAAAACAGTGTTTATCCCCTTTTATCGCTTTTACTGCGGCTTTTTTATTTCAATTTTCTACTCCGCTTCTCTACCACAGCCATAAACAAATTATGTTTGTAAACTATATGCCTTTTTTATTGCTCGCTCTCTTAGGCGTGGATATTTACTTTGAGAAGAAAAAAAGTTTTCTTCTTATATTCAGTACTTTTCTTATGATAAATACCAGTTATTTTTTTAGTGTAGGAGGATTGATTGTCATCACTATTTATGCTATTTATCATTTTTATCAGAAGAATCCCTCTTGTACATGGAAAAACTTTTGGAAAACAGGCTGTGCTTTTGCACTTCGCCTCATCATTCCTATTGGTATATCCGCTTTTTTATTGTTTCCTTCTCTTTCTGCCATTTTAACAGGAAGGGCTAAAGATACCCAAAATAACTCTATTTCTATCTTACAACTTTTTTGTCCTAAACTTATATTAGAAAATATTGTTTACAGTCCCTATGGAATCGGACTCACTGCGATCAGTTTATTCTCTCTCTTTTATTTTTTGCGAAAAAAAGAACTAGCATCTAAAATTTTAGCAGGACTAATTAGTGTATTTCTTTTGATTCCCTTTTTCCTCTTTTTATTAAATGGAGGATTATATTTGCGCGGAAAGGTTTTTATTCCCTTTTTACCCTTAATGACACTGATGGTAGGTTCTTTTTTAGAAGACTGCAAAAAGGCAATATACTCTACTCCTTTGCCTTCTCTTCATTATTTTATTTTTGTACTGATTGCCCTCATTCTTTTTGACCACACTTTATTAAGCCTTGCTTTTTTTATGGAAGGAAGTATTTTTCTTATTTGCTATGCTCTCGCTTTTTTTAAGAAATCTATTTCCTACCTTTGTTTTCCTACTATGATCCTTTGCCTTTTTATCTGTATTGGTGTAAACTTTAGTGATAATCTCATCTCAAAAGAAGAAGCAGAGGAAATAAATAATCCTATGGTAAAAGAATTAGTGAATATTGCTATGTCCAAAGACGATACTTCACTTTCTAGAATCAATATTCTTGATTATCAAAAAGAAAATGTAAACCATGTTTTTCACCCAAAGGCTTATTTAACTTCCCTCTATTCTTCTACTTACAGTAGCGCATATAATGAATTTCATAAAAATTTAATCGGAAATGCAGATTCCTCTTCAAATGCGATTGCCTGTCAGGATTCTAACAATATTTTATTTCAGACCTTTATGGGAATAAAGTATTTCATCACCAAAGAACAGCCTCCTATCGGCTATCAAAAAATAGCACAGAAAGGAGAATACACTCTTTATGAAAATGAAAACGTCTTTCCTATTGCCTATGCCAGCTCTGCTGTTATGGGAAAACAAACCTTTGAAAAACTTTCTTCTGCACAAAAACAATTAGCCTTACTCACTCATATTCAAGTGGAAAAGGCAAAAGATTTTGACTATACTAGCCCTTTGATAGAAGAGGAATTAAAACTATCTTTCCCTAAAGATAACATTTCTAACTCCTATTCTGTCATAAATCAAACCAATACTACTTTGCCCATCGCAAAACCATTTCAAAATAAAATACAACTATTAGAATTTCATCTCAAAGAAACTTCTAAAGAAGATATTTTTATTCATGCCAATGGCATAACTAACCGCTTAACAGGAAAAGAAGATATCTATCCCAACCAAAATTTCGATTTTCACTATGTACTCTCTAGTACAGAACCAATAAAAAAGATAGACCTTTCCTTTTCCGCTGGAAACTACCATCTATTTTCTCCTCACCTATATTGTTTTGATTATCAGCTTCTTATGGATACTTATCAAAACCTGAATCCACTCATCGGATCAGAACTTGGCTGTAAAAACAATATTTTAAAAGGTACAATACAAGTACAAGAAGATGGATATTTCACCGTTTCCATTCCCTATGATAAAGGATTTACCGCCTATGTAGATGGTATAAAACAGCCTATTGAAACTGTAAATACTGCTTTTATGGGTTTTCCTATCACAAAAGGAAACCATACTATAGAAATAAAATACCATGCTCCTTTCTTCGCCCTTGGAAAACTATTTTCTCTTAGTTTCTTTTTGGTTTTTATTTTCATCTTGATTTTAGAAACTCCTATAGAAGAGAAAATTTTAAAGACCCCAGAGAAAAAAAAGGAACTGATACATGTTTCCTTTTAATAATTATCCTTTAAATATTGTATCATTCCCGGTCCTAAATTCTCTGTAGGTCTTGCCAAAAAACCATGATTTTTATAGAACTCCTCTCTCCCTTTTGCACACATCAGATCTAACATAAGTTCTGTTCCCTCTAATCTCAGACTTTCGGCATAGGCAATTAACATCTCTAAAATTTGTCCTCCTACTCCCGCTGCCTGTGCCTCTGGTCTGACTACCAAATCCTGTACATAACAAATGACTGCGCCATCTCCTACCAGCCTTCCCATTCCAATCGGAAAATCAAAATCATAAGCACATATCGTATATAAACTATTTTTAAGCGCACGCTTGGCTTGTTCCTTTGATAACTTCTTCCATTTTACAGACTTGCGAAGTTCCAAATAAATCTCTATATCTAATGTATTTTCTTTAAAAATAACCATAACATTCTCCCACTATCTCGCTTTTTCATACTTCTAATCCTATATCTTATCAGTTTCTATATCTTATCAACTCTCTTATAGTATTTCTAATATCTTAAAATGTCAACCAAATTTTTTTAATGTATTGACTTTTTTTTTAAACAATGCTAAAGTATGAATCAGTCCAAAGAACATTCCCCACCGTTTGTTCTTTGGCACATACAACCCGCTCCTTCAAAATATGCAGAGTTGTTGTGTCTTTGCGTATAAGAAAGGCAACTGCATCCCACCATCGCAGTTGCCTTTCTTATTTTTTATATAACATCAAAATTATAAAATAAAAAATGTGTAACCCAAGCTATATTTTGCTTTGCTACACACATCTACTATAATATAAAAATTCTTTTAATCCAATAAAAATTATCAAATTTCCTTTTAAACTAACAATTAACTTTATGATGCGGATGACAGGAATCGAACCTGCACGGTTTCCCACTAGAACCTAAATCTAGCGCGTCTGCCAGTTCCGCCACATCCGCTTATCTCTTACAGCTTCTATAAAATCTGTTACCATTTTTATTTCATGAAGCACGGGGGATTCGAACCCCCGACACCTTGATTAAAAGTCAAGTGCTCTACCGACT
>CAJUHN010000085.1 GCA_910585935.1 uncultured Lachnospiraceae bacterium
ATTAACGCCTGTGGAGATAGTAGGTTACGAGGTCGATGAAGCAGGAAGCCCATTGGCTTTAGACAATGGGTAGTTCACGTAAAGAAATGTTTGTGGTATAATTAGGGGGATAGATTGGAGGTTTATGGGTGGGAAGGAATAAGATGTATGATGAGATATTATTTTAAACGGTTAGATGAGAGTGAAATTGTTATGATTAAGGAATTGTTTGTGAGCGTTTTTACGAAAGAACCTTGGAATGATGATTGGTCTGATGAGAATCAATTAGAGTTATATCTTCATGATTTAGTTGGACAAAGTAATTCTTTGACTTTTGGTTTATATGAAGAAAATGAGTTAATTGCTATATCTATGGGGCATATACGGCATTGGTATTCTGGCACAGAATATTATATTGATGAGTTGTGCGTCAGTACATCAAAACAAGGAAAAGGAGTTGGTACGTTATTTTTAGATGAGATAGAAAGGGCTTGTAAAGGGCTAGGATTCATTTATATCTTTTTGTTGACAGAAAATAATGTGTTAGCATATGAGTTTTATAAAAAACGAAGATTTCATGAGTTAAAAAATAATGTAGCATTTGTTAAAGAGTTGTAGTATTAAGGGAAAAGTAGCATTTATTGGATAGAGGAGAACGGTATGGGGAAGATTTTTTGTATTTTGGGGAAGAGTTCAAGTGGAAAGGATACTATTTTTAAAAGGATATTAGAATATGAGGAGTTGAGGCTGAAGACGCTTGTTTTATATACGACAAGACCGTTGCGGTTGGGAGAGGTGAATGGGAGGGAATATTGGTTTGTGACAAAAGAACAGATGGAAGAGTATCAGAAGGAACAAAGGATTATAGAAATGAGGGAATATCATACCATATATGGGGAGTGGTATTATTTTACGGTAAAAGATGATCAGATTAATTTAAAAGAGTATAATTATTTGATGCATACGACATTGGAATCTTATGAAAACTTGATGAAGTATTATGGGAAGGAGAATTTAGTTCCTTTGTATATTGAAGTGGAAGACGGGATTCGATTAGAAAGGGCATTAAAAAGAGAAAGGAAACAGGATAATCCTAAATATGCTGAAATGTGTAGAAGATTTTTGGCAGATGAGAGAGATTTTTCAGAAGAAAATATAAAAAGATGTAATATTCAGAAGAGGTTTCAAAATATTAATTTAGAGGAGTGTTTAGAGGAAATATTAAGTTTTATGAAAGAGAGAATAAAGGGGAAAGATTATTCAGGGATATAGTATTTTTTTCCATTAGTCGGGTTTTTTAAGATATTAAAGTCTATTTCATAAACAGTTTTTAGGTTTTTTAGGGTTAAGACTTCTTCTACTGTTCCTTCTGAAAAGATTTTACCACGTTTCATTAAGATTAATTTTTTGCAGTAAGAGGCGGCTAGATTGATATCATGTAAAACAGCTATGATAGTAATTTGTTTTTTTTCATTGATCTCTTTTAGATTTTTCATGAGTTCTACTTGGTAGCGGATATCTAAATGGGCGATAGGTTCATCTAAGATAAAATAAGGGGTATTTTGAGCAATCGCTCTGGAGATGATCACTCTTTGCGCTTCTCCGCCACTCAATTCTCGGAAAGATTTATCTTTCATTTCTAAACAGCCGGTCATTTTCATGGCTTCTTCTATGATAAGTTTATCTTGTTCTGTATTTGATTCCAGAAAACGATGATAGGGATTTCTGCCCATAGAAACAATATCATAGACCGTAAAGTCAGTGTCTATATTAGTATTTTGAGGCACGAGAGAAAGTTTTTGAGCAAATTCTTTTCTGGAAAATGTTTTAAGAGAGCGTTCAGAGAGAAGGATATCGCCTTCCTGTATGGATAAAAAGTGCATAATATGGCGGATAAGGGAGGTTTTTCCAGAACCATTTGGACCAATGATACCATAAAATTCCCCTGACTTTAAAACAGTGGAGATGTTTTCTAAAATTTTTTTATTTTTTCCTTCTGGTTTCCAAGATAGATCTTGGATTCTTAGTTCTTCATTCATAAATTTTAACGGGCATGGAAATCTACATTTTTTGAGAATGTAGAGGTAAATGCTATTCTCCTTTCTGAAATTTAAGGTATTAGGTGATTGTGAAAGTAAAAAGAAACGCTACGGCGAAGAAGTATTCCAACGAAGCCGCGCTCTCGCTCCGTTCCAGACGTAGTGGATACTAAATTCGCAGCCCTTAACAGGACTGCTCATTAAGTACCAACGTCTTCCAAGGGGCTTCTTATGGAATACTTCTTCGTTTCCGCTGATTGGGTGGCTGTTCTACTTTTTGAAAAGTGAAACTGGCGATAATCTATGAAGTTTCTGTGGGGAGATACAGGATAATAGATATTCGGAAAGGTTTGCATTTCTATGTCAAAGTATATTTGATTTAATATTGAACTATAATGTTACAGCTTTACCTTTCTATTCTATTGTTACCACGAAATTTTCTTTTCAAAAAGTAGAACAGTCTATAATTTAGCGGAGGCAAGGAAGTATTCCATAAGAAGCCCCTTGGAAGACGTTGGTACTTAATGAGCAGTCCTGTTAAGGGCTGCGAATTTAGTATCCACTACGTCTGGAACGGAGCGAGAGTGCGGCTTCGTTGGAATACTTCCTTGCTGGAGCGTTCCCCTTTTACTTTCAGGTAGATATTTATATTGTCACCCTTTTCTTTTGTTATATTTTAAAAGAAAGATAAAATAAGGTGCGCCAAAGATGGAAGTGATGACTCCTACTGGTATTTCAGAAGGAGAGGCGATGGTTCTTGCGAGAGTATCACAAATTAACATAAAAATAGCGCCTGCTATCGCACAGAGTGGGAGAAGAAAGCGGTGGGAAGAACCTCTTATAATTCGGATGCAGTGAGGAATGATAAGACCTACAAAACCGATGATCCCACTGACACAAACACATGCACCTACTAAAAGAGAGGAAATAACAATCACGATTTTTTTGACCATTTTGGTATCTACACCTAAACTCTGTGCGGTTTCTTCACCTAGAGATATCATATCAAGTGCTTTAGAAAATAAACATAAAATACATATTCCAAGGATAGAGAAAAGAAACAGAAATTGAACTTTACTCCAAGTAGCGGAAGAAAAACTTCCTAATGTCCATAAATAAACTTTTTCTATTTTATCTCTATTAAGACTCATGAGGAGTGAAATGAGTGCAGATAACATAGAGTTAATCGCAGTTCCTGTGAGCAAAAGGCTGGTGATAGAAATTTGATGGTTGGTACAAGAAATCTGATAGACAAAAAGGATTGTTATCAGCGCACCTATAAATGCGAAAATTCCAATGACGCCTAACCCTAAAAAAGAGATTTGAATCCCACTTAAAATGGCAAATGTCGCTCCTAAAGCAGCTCCGGAAGAGATGCCCAGAATATGAGGATCAGCCAGAGGATTACGAAATAGTCCTTGAAAACATGCTCCTACTACTGCTAGACTGCCTCCTGTTAAGACCGATAGAAATATTCGAGGCATACGAACTTTCCAGACAATGGTTTCATAGACATCGGATATTTGAGATATATCTAAATAGGAGCGAAGGAATGGAATACGCGATAGGAGGATCAATAAACTGTCTTTTATACTCAAATCAGCAGAACCTATAGAAGCTGATAGGAGAATCAAAAAGAGTAAAAGTATAAAAAAAACAGTTATTTGAATAGGAAAACTAAATTTTTTTTTCATGATAAATTAGCAAGAAAACTATATATTTTCCGATATGTGGGGGAGTTATGTCATATGGTTATATTCGTTTTCCTGTCTATTCCTTTTTAGATTATGCCTGCATATTGTTTTGAAATCCCTGCAGGCTGGGATAATGTTATTGGATATCTAATTGATAAAATGTAATTGTATCTTTATTATAAGAGTACCACACTAATTTTCCATTATTTACTACTGGTGGACATTCCGATAATTCTGCTTCTATGTTTTGTATATTCCCCACTCTTCTTCCATTACGGTCAAGCATCACATAATCCACACCATTATCTGGATTATTCCATAAAAGTATAAAAGAATTATCGTTAATCTTTACAAGATATGGCTTCATAATGGAGGTATCATATTGATTTTCTTTTGTATAATTAGTGATCCATATAAATTTTGTACCTGACTCTGAAAAGTCATCTTTATCTGTTACCGTAATATATACATTTTGTACAGATGTATTACTTGTTTGGTTTGTTGATAAACCTGCTGTAATGTAAGAAGTATCAGAAACTGCCAGACCACCTATCTTAGCATTTGTTTGATTATCTCCTACTTTTCCTGCATATTGAATTGTTTCTACATTGTTTATAGCATCTCGATAATATTTGCTGTTTCCTGAAAATTCAGCTTCTAAATCATAACATACCAGAACAGCAGCGCGTGGATAAGCATCTCCCTGGTCTAAAGTAACTATTTTGCCATCATCAGAAGTAATATATTGATCAAAAGAGTGTGATACATACCCTGTTGATATATTAAATACTTCATATTCCGTATACATTGTATCTTCTAATACTTCCATAGAAGAAATATCTACTTCAAATGACATATTTGCCTGATGGTTTAACCCATCTTCACTGGTATACATGGTATGACATGTTCTGATATAAAGAGTGTCATCCTGTTCTACACATCTTACTGAACCATATCTAAATGGTATAGTTGTATTTGCACCATATATAGATGCACTATCTATTCGATTCCAATTTTTATCATATTTTATAACTCTTATTACTTCACCTAAATCAGATTCGTTTGAATTTTGTTGACCGCTAATCACAAAGTAGTTATCTTCTGTAGCATATACACCACCGAATATTGGCAATTCCTGATCGATTAATTTGTAGTTAATTCTTTTAAAATCTTCTGTATAAGTTTCTACAATAAGTACACGATCTGCATACTCTAGTTCTGATGAAATAGTTGCTTTTTGTACTCTTACAAAAGTTCCATCTCTTTGCAGAAAAAGATTAGATGTGACACATGAGCCATAAGTGGATTTAGAGATATTTAAAAAGTTATCAGAACTCTTGATTTTATACTCTTGTTCTTGAGTTTTGACTACTTTTCGTATTTTTCCATCTTTCACATCTGAATCCTTAATCGTATTGTCTACAATAATCATATTTGTTGCTGTTTCAACATAATTATCTGACATTCCTTGTTTAGAAGAGGAGTAAATGATACCATTTCCATTAATATAATATGTATATATTATTTTTTCTCCATATTCGTTTTCTATATATTCTTTTACATTTTGTGTTGCCATTTTCCCTGATTCAAGCAAATAATATTTTTTACCATCTGTATCTGTAAAAAAGCCTGTTCGCATTTTTCCTGAGTTATTATCTAAATAATACCATTCTTGATCTTTGTCCTGAAACCAACCTGTTTGCATATAACCTGATGTGTCAAAATGATACCAAGACCCATCTTTATCCTGAAACCATTTATCTGCCTGATAAGTTCCATTCGCATTAGCATACCACCAGCCTTTGTTATCTTGCTTCCAACCAGATGTTTGCTGAGCAGTTTGGCTTGCATGGCTTATTTCTAATTCATTTTCTCCCCAAAATAAGCCTCCTAAAATAATTGCACTTATTGCTAAATAATTCCGTTTTCTCATACAGATTCTCCTTTTCTGACTCTCTGAAAGTATTTTTGATTAAAACTAAAAGAGGAAATCTTTATAATTATATCATAAAAAGATTTTTTCTGACAGTTTCACTATAATAATTTCAGATCTTAATTCTATTAATTTTTAGATTAAAAGCTCCATTCAAACATCTTTTTAGTGATATTATTGTTATAAACTAATTACATTGGTTATAACATAAGAGGGTAATATTGTCAAATAGTAACTTTATGCTTCTAAGTTTTAAAAGATAGCAGATTTTTTATTTTATTTGTTATTGTGAAATTCGCTTTTCATAGATTAAACAGTCAACAGTCTAACGAAAGCAAAGTTTAGAATTAAATAGAAAAATCAATTCATAAATTCCCTAAATAAGTCGATAAAAGAAATATAGTTTTGTTATAGTGACAAATGCTGCTAGAGTGGCTCAAACATGGAGAGTAAAACTAATATCTACTGATACTAAAAGTAATACAATTACACCAACGATAAAAATTAAATACGTCGCACCAAATACGCAATAATCCTATCTTAATTATAAGGAGGCTTTATGTATCCAATTAATCGAATCGATTACAAAATATCACCTACGTTATATAAAATCAATTTGGAAAAAAATGTATTCAATACTTTAATTGGTAATGAACCAAAACAAAATTATCTTCAACTTTCTTCTGAATCCAGAAAGTTTTCAAAGGAATATATAATGGCATTGGTAGATAAAAGTGCGAATGTTTCTGCTGCTGAATTGTCATTTTATTTAAATAATTATAATGATTCAAAAGCTATTTTAGATGCAATTAATTTTGGCACTGGAGTAGAAGCAGGTTATAATCCTGCCTTTAAAGAATATGGTACAATATCATTTCTTAAAGAAGGTATGGGAAGACAATTCGTTCCTATTTATGCAGTTCCTAAAATCCATACTAATTCATTAAAAAAACTTTATACCAGAAATAATAAATTAATACTCAATAATAAAAGTTATTATTGTTATACTGGAAGCAATGGCAAACAATATAGTTTAGCCATAAATGATGGTCATATTGGTTGGGCTCAATCAGAAGGTTTACTATCAGAACCTCCTATTAGTAGAGCAGAAGCAAAATCTAATTGGGAGATGCTAAACACAAGTGAAGTTTTACGTAAACTAGCACAAGGAAAAAAACCTAATATTCTTACAAGAGCAGAAACTTTAGCAGCATTAAATAGAGTAGGAATTACAGAAGGATACTTTGAAATTGATGCAGGAGCTGGTACACATAAATATATTTTACGAGAAGATGGTGGCATTTATAATGTGAAAGAAAAGGTTAAGTTCTTCAGTAATTATAATTGGTTAAAACAAGGATATAAAGAAGGAGATACATTCAAAATTTTTGGAAATGAATATAAAATTGACGAAAATGGTCATATAGATATTTCGGAAAATGATACGTTTACTTCTTCTGAAATAGAGTATCCAGTCAGAACAGGTTCTATAGACGCTTTATAGAGTTTTTGCCCTATGTCACATACCATTGACTTTGTTTTTTCTAGTCTGTCTTATTATTGCTAAAAAGATATTTCTCAGAAGTCTAATATATTATTTATTTCTAAACATACAAAATTATTAGAGAAAGAAGCTAAGATATTCAAGAAATTAAATAAAGTAAATTTTCAGAAAAGGCACTTGAAGAAAAATCAAACGCCTTTTATTTCAATAAATTATTCTGCTGGATGAAAGATATCTGCTAAAATTTCTACTCCTTGTGCATTTCTGACACCTTGGCGATCTAATAAGTTATTATCTATTTCGTATACCTTTCCATTTTTGACGGCACTTAAGTCTTTATAATTTTCTGCCGTCATAAAAGAATCTTTTATTCCAGTCCCTACTATGATAATTTCAGGATCTAATTCTACTAATTTTTCTAATGAAAAGTTCCAGCCAGATATATCTTTGGCGATATTATTGCCGTTAGCTAAAGTGATTAATTCATGAATAAATGTGTCACCTCCGGCTGTAAAATCCCCATATTCACCGAATCCCACTACATAGTAAACGCTAGGAGCTTCTTTTTCTTTTACACGTTCTTGTACAGCGGCGATTCTTTCTTTCATATCGGCAATCGTTTCAGCAGCTTTATCATTTTGATTTACAATAGCTCCAAGAGTTTCTATCATGGTATAAACGCCGTCCATTTTATGTTCTTCAAATAATATAACTACTTTAATTCCAATATCTTCTAATTGTCTTTTTGCTTCTTCGCTGAAATGAATAGAAGCAATCACAACATCTGGATTCAAGCTGATAATTTTTTCAACATCTGGTTGTGTCAATGTTCCAACTGATTCGATAGAAGAAACTTCTTCTGGATAGTCACAATATTCTGTTCTGCCGACTAACTTTTCTTGTGAATCTAATGCGAATACCATTTCTGTGATATTAGGACCTAAAGATACTACTTTTTCAGGTTCTTTTTCAAATGTGATTTCATATCCCATAGAATCTGTAATTGTTAAGGGGTATGCTGTCTGTGCGTCTGAGGGAGTATTTTCTTTTGTTGTCTGTTCTAAAGAACTGGTCTGAGTTTCTTGGGAAGAAGTTGTATTCTCTGTCTGCGTTGTTGTAACAGTTGTAGGCTGTTCGTTGTTGTTTCCGCAGGCAGATAATACAAAAATACTAAAAAACATAACAGTAATCCATTTTACTAATTTTTTCATAATTATCCTCCTTTTACATAAAAAATAGTGATTTAAAAAATAATTATAAATCAGAATTAGTTATAACATAGGAGGATAACATTGTCAAATAATAACTTCGTGAGTCAGTTGTGTCCCTGTTTCAAATTGACGGGCATTTTCTAATGTAGTTAATGCGATTGTCTGCATAGCTTCTGTTGTAAAATAACCTTGATGAGAAGTGATCAGCACATTTGGGAAAGTCACCAGTCTTGCTAGTGTGTCGTCATTTATGATATCATTTGATTTATCTTCATAAAAAATGCCTTCTTCTTCTTCATAGACATCTAATGCCACTCCTCCTATTTTACCTGGTTCTTTTAGAGATTCTAAGAGTGCTTTTGTGTCAATGAGCGCTCCACGGGAAGTATTGATGATAAATACCCCTTTTTTCATTTCTTGTATGGTTTTTTCATTGATGATATATTTTGTATCTGGAGTCAGAGGACAATGAAGAGTAATGACATCTGATTTTTTCATGATTTCGTCTAAAGATACATAAGATACATTTAAGTTTTTCATTGGATAAGGATCATAGGCTAAAATATTCATCTCAAAACCTCTCAAAATTTTTATCATAGCCTGTCCTATTTTTCCTGTGCCAATAACGCCGACCGTTTTATGAAATAAATCTGTCCCCATCAGACCTTGAATATTCATATTAAATTCTCTTGTGCGGACATAAGCACGATGAATATTACGATTGACAGCTAATAAAAGTCCCATGGAATATTCCGCAACTGCTTCTGGTGAGTATCCTGGAACATGTAGGACACGGATTTTATTTTTTGCAGCAACTAAGTCTACATTATTATGACCAGTACATCTTAAAAGAATAACTCGAACTCCTAATTCATAAAGTGTATCAATTACTTCTTTATCCGCTGTATCATTTACAAAAATACAAACTGCAGGGGAATTTTTTGCTAGTATAGCAGTTTCTAAATTAAGAGAACTTTCTACAAAGCGGATATCCATGCCATATTCTTGTTGTAAGGATTCAAACCATATCTTATCATAAGGTTTTGCACTATAAAAAACAATTTTCATTTTTACCTCATTTCTGCACTGTTTAATATATACAAGAATAAGTTTGTTGTTACAGTGCGAACACAAACTTAAGAAAACATCAATAATAGAAATTATCTGATGTTGTGAAAAATTACTTTTATGAATGAAATTAGTATATGAATTTTTTCAGGGGTTATTCTAAAAATTGTTTATTATATTGTTTTTATGTAATTTTTCATTCTGTATTTATGTAAATTAAAAAAAGGTTCGCGTAATAGAATATTACGCGAACCTTTTTTCTACGTTTTTACTATAGCACAAAAATTTTTGCATTGCAAGGTGAAAATTGTGAAATAGTTTTATTCGGTTAAAATTTCATTTGTTGCTGTTTAAAGGGAGTGGTGGGTGGGTCACGCTTTAGCGAAAAATACCCTTGTCAGACGCGCTCTCGCTCCGTTCCAGACGTAGCGGACACTAAATTCGCGAACCCTAACGGGTTTGCTCATTAAGTGCCAACGTCTTCCAAGGGTCTGTCAAGGGTATTTTTTCGCTAAAGTGTTACTTTTTTGGCTTTTCTGGGTACGGAGATTTTTTAGCATTATCAGTGAATTTTTACCTTATAGATAGTGCTACAGATTTTTATATGGGACAGATAGAACTATAGAATATTGTGATAAATGTAGGAGGATTCTCTTTTCTAGAACAGTCGATAAACTAGCGCAGGGAGAGGATTGCTATTCCAAAAGAAGCCCCTTGGAAGACGTTGGTAGTTAATGAGCAGTTCCCGTTAGGGGACTGCGAATTTAGTACCGTTACGTCTGGAACGGAGCGAGAGCGCGGCTTCGTTGGAATAGCAATCCTCTCCCTGCGCGAACCTTGCGGATTTCTGATTTCCATAAGAAGAATCCTCATATTTTTTATGGATTAGTTCGCGTAATATTCTATTACGCGAATCTAATGGAAAATTATAGATATGGAGGGATAAGGAGGAAGGAATTTTAAGTAGTTGGAACAAAGGAATAGGTAAAGGAGATAGGAAATGCTTATTAGAATCGCGATTGCTGACTCGGATAATGAATATATAGACAGACTTACCAATGTTTTGGAAACTTATGATGATGTGAGTCTTTCCATCTATACAGATCGCTATGCTCTTGAAACAGCTCTTATGACAAAAAGTTTTGATGTGTTGTTATTTTCGCCAGAACTTTTTGATGGGCAGGTATCTATCGCTTCTTCAACGGTGACAGTTATGTTTTTGGATGAGGAAAAGTCAGTTCCGCAATCTTGTCTTTCTTTTGCAAAGGTGCGTAAATATCAGCGGATTAGTGTGATGTATCAGCAGATTTTGGAACTTTATGCAGAGGTATGTGGAGAAATGCCGCAGGGTGTGTTGGGACAGAATGGAGTCACTATGATTGCATTTTATTCTCCGGCAGGCGGCGTGGGAAAAACGACAGCATCTTTAGTAGCGGCAGCAAAGCTGGCTGAAAGTGGAAATCGCACTCTATATCTTAATATGGAAGAAATTGCAGCAGAGGATTATTATCTTTCGCAGAATGGAACGAAAGGGGTAAGTGATTTATTAAATACTCTTGGCAGTAATGTAAATTTTACTATGAAAGTGCAGAGTATTTTGCAAAGTAAGTCGGAAAATTTCTATTATTTTAACCATTTTAGCAGTCCGGGTGATTTCAATGAGATAACAGAAGAAGAGATAACAGAACTTTTAAAGTCCTTAGAACGCAGTGGATTATTTGATTTTATTATTATAGATATGAGTGTGGTAATGTCACATAAATTGAATGTTTTATTTGAAGAGGTTCATAAAATTGTGCTTGTGGAAAAACCAGATGTGACGGCTGCGAGAAAAATGGAGAGATTTCTGGCTCAAATGTATATTTTTAATGAATATAAACATAAGATGAGCCGATTGCTAAATTTTGATATGGGAAGGAAGTATGAGATGGATATGGAAATTCCGCGTATTGGAGCGCTTCCTTATATTCCAAATCCTGACACAGGACAGCTTGTCGATATTTTGATCAGAAATTCAGGAGCACAATTCATTTATCAGCTTGTAGGAGATAAGAGATGAATGACTATTTTTCATTAGAAATAGGGGAAATTAGAAAATTAATAGCAGAACATAATCCACAGTATTCGGAATTATCCGATGAAAAGCTGAAAGAACTGGCAGAGAAGATGTATGAAGTGAGGTTGAGGCAGGTACAGTTAAATGATTCAGAAAGAGCAGCTTATTACTCTTCTCTTAACTTTCGGACACGTAGGAATCTGATAGATAATGTATATGAGTCGATCAGAGGGTTAGGAATATTAGGAAAGATAATAGAGGATAAATCTATTACAGAAATTATGATCAATGGTTTTGACAATATTTTTGTGGAACGAGCTGGTAAGTTGGAGAGATTAGCGGATAAGTTTGAAAATCAGGAGAGATTGAGGAATATTATTACAAAATTTGTTCAGGAAGCGGGACGTTCTGTAAATGAAAGTAATCCTATTGTGGATACCAGACTGAAAGATGGCTCGCGTGTCAATGTAGTGCTCGACCCGATTGCACTCGATGGACCGATTGTTACGATACGGCGGTTTCCAGAGGAGGGAATGACCATACAGAAATTGATACAATATGGATCTATTACTCCAGAGGCGGCGATATTTTTGGAGAAGCTGGTAAGGGCGAAGTATAATATTTTTATCAGTGGGGGAACGGGTTCAGGGAAGACTACTTTTTTAAATGCGTTGTCCAATTATATTCCTAAGACAGAAAGAGTGATTACGATAGAGGATTCTGCGGAGCTGCAAATTAAGCATATTCCAAATTTAGTTCGGCTGGAAACTAGAAATGCAAATTCTACAGGAGTAGGTGGAATCAGCATGAAGGACTTGATTAAGTCTTCTCTTCGTATGCGACCAGAAAGGATTATTGTAGGTGAGGTGAGAGGAGAAGAGGCGTTGGATATGCTGCAGGCAATGAATACTGGACATGATGGATCTATTTCAACAGGACATGCCAATTCAGCGGCGGATATGCTCAGCAGAATTGAAACGATGGTATTGAGCGGCGCAGGAGGGCTTCCTTTAGAGGCGATCCGACAGCAGATAGCTTCGGCGGTGGATATTATTATTCATTTATCAAGGATGCGTGACAGTACCAGAAAGACATTAGAAATTACGGAGATTCAGGAGCTGAAAGATGGAAAGTTTATTCTGAACAGATTATTTCAATTTCAGGAGGACGAACATACAACCGTAAGAAAAGTATCAGGAAAGCTGGTAAGAACAGGAAATAAGATGGCTCATCCAGATAAATTTATCAGCAGTGGAATTTATGATTATTTATAGGAGAAGATATGACCATTTATTATAAATGTAATATGAAAAAACAGGAACATATACTGGTATATATCATCTGCAGTCTTATAGTAGGAATAATAGCATATCTTTTTTATCATTTATGGGGAATTTCTATTGTAATTGGATTGCTTGTCGGTATTTATCTGGAAAAAATGTATGCAGAATCGACGATTAGGAAGCGGCAGATGGCTTTGAGGATGCAGTTTAGGGATTTTCTAGAAGTGATGAGTGTCGCAGTGAGAGCAGGTAATGTAGAGGCAAAGGCACTGGATTCTGCACTGGAAGATTTATCTGTTTCTTATAATGAAAAGGCAGATATTATTAAAGAAGTGAAGTATATCATTCAACAATATAAAAAAGGTGGAGTGGAATTAAAGGAATTATTTCAGGACTTCGCAGATAGAAGTGATTTAGAAGATATCCGAAATTTTGCTACGATTTATTCTGTTATCGCAGGAAAAAGTGACCGCTTTGGTGATATTTTAGTGCAGACACAAGAGATTATTTCAGACAAGATAGAGATTGAACAGGAGATTTTGACAACGATTACTTCGGCAAAATCTGAAACTTATATGATGCTCATTATGCCTATTATTATTGTGGTAATGATGTCTTCTATGGGAGGAGGGCTGTTAGATACCCTATTTACCACAATGGCAGGGCATTTGGCAGCAACAGTAGCATTAATTCTCTTTGCAGTTTCTTATATAATAGCGGTAAAAGCTAGTACAATAAAAGTATAATAGGTGATTGTGAAAGTCAAAAGGGGGACGCTACGGCAAGGAAGTATTCCAACGAAGCCGCGCTCTCGCTCCGTTCCAGACGTAGCGG
>CAJUHN010000086.1 GCA_910585935.1 uncultured Lachnospiraceae bacterium
CTCTCCTTTTGAGTTTTTGAAATGTCTAATTGCAATACAGTTGTATTATAGTGCAAAATCTCAGAAGGTCGAAAAACTAAACAGAACTATCTATAACTTTTTGAATAAATATAAATTAAATAAATTTTCATATAATTAGATAATAAAAAAGAGAGAGAAGAAATTTACAAAACATTTCCAGTTTAACTTTCTTCTACTCTCTAATTTCTAATTATTTTTATACTACTTTTTCAATTCTTCTTATGTATCTTTCAGAAAAGAATATTTTTTATAAACACCATTTTACCTTTCAAATAAATTCACAGTAATTACTTTTGTTCCAAAAGTAAAATCATATGTCATGCTAGAAGTTTTATAAGAACGACTTCCTATTGTGACTTTATGTCCAGCCGTTTCACCTTGTATAGCTTTTCCGTTTTTATCAAAACCTATATAATAATTCTGACCGCCTATCTCTACCTTTATCACATCTTTTACAACTAAATCACCATATTTATCTGCAAAATAAATATTTCCGCCATCTTCAATAAAAGCACTCTTTACTAATTGTCCTGGAAGCTCTGCCTTAAATGTAGAACCAGAAACAATAGAATAATTATTATATAATTTTGTATTCACATTCTCACCGGCATTAAGAGCAAAATAATTCTCTTTTCCATTTAAGCCAGTCTTCAATGCGCCATTAGTTCCAATATTGACGATAACATCATCAGAAACTTCTGCTTTGCTGCTGAAACCAGGACCAGAAACTTTAGTATCTTCTTTTACCTTAGTAATACCAGTTTCCAAACCACCTTTTTCATTTACATAAAACCAATCATTATCAATATAGAAGAACTTGGAAGTTTCTGCAACTCCATCAGAGAAATAATACCACACATTATTAATTTTTTTCCAAGTATCATCCATTACACGTTTTCCATTAGAAGCATAATAATACCATTGATCATCATCAGTTTGATAAGGAGTATTTTTATTATAAGTATCCTCATTATTAATCCAACCTACCATCATAGCACCATTTTCATCTAAACCATAATAATCTCCATCTACTTCATAAGCATAATCCCCCATCATCATTACCATATCTTCAAAGTAATACCATAGACCAGTTACATCTTGAAACCATTGATCTGATTTTGCTGTACCATTTGTATTAAAAAATAACCATACAAAATCTTCATATTGTGTTCCAGAGCCATCAATAGCAGTTTCCTCAATATCAGCGCGTTCAGGAATCAATCCGCTATCTTCTAATTGCTCATACATAGTAGTATCATAAGCGAATTTCTGCCATCCAGTTCCAAGAGAACCAGACTGACTCAAATAATAAGTCTTTCCAGAAATAGTAACTAATTCATCTTGAGCCATTTCTCCATCACGGAAAAAATAATACCAAACACCATTAATCTGTTGCCAGCCTTTTACTTTAGAACCATCATGTATATAATACCAACCATCATAATCATTACCATTCCAGCCTTCTTTTGGTGCTGCCATAACAACAGCAGTTGTTCCTATTGTCATAATAGATATAGCAGCTAAAGTAGCAGCCATTTTCATAGATTTTTTCATAATTATTCACCTTATCCTTTCTTTATACGATAAAAATAAAATATGCAATTAAATTTAATAATGTTCTAATCATGTTCTGCTATCAGATAAATTTTCCGATAGCAGAAAACAAATATTTTAATGTCCGCAACACACGAACAGATTATAGGGTGAAGAAAGGGATTTTTGCGCCTTTCTTTGTGGGATATTTTATTTATACTACATTTGAAATTAAAATACAATACGATTTCAAGCAATGTAATAATATGTAAGACGCCCGTTAAAATAGACAAAAAATCGGAAAAATTGTAATGTTTTTATAAGAAATATAAAAATAATAACAGAAATATAATATAAATAATAACAAGGAGTAATGAGTTCGTAAAAAATATTACAAAAAAATAACAGAATAAAAAAGTGCGTATATAACGCACATATTATTTATTATAAAAAAAGTTTTAATCCCTTTTCTATATGAAAAAGAACTTTTATCAAAATACCCAGAAAAATAAAAAGTGATAAATACTAATATTTATATTTTTAAAGAAAAATTTTATATTAATTTGAAAGACCTTATGATATAATTTTGTAATATAAATAATAAGGAAGACTAAAATAGAACATAGCTTAATTAGTATATTATAGATATCAATAAAAAGATAAATAGTGAGATTTTAAATATTATTTTGAAGCCATTTTATAAAAGAAAAAGGATATGGTTAGTTCTTATAGAAGTAGTTTAGAGAATCATTAAATGTGAAAGATTATAGATAACAGTTTATCTTTAAGACAATAGTCTGAAATTATTAGTTAGATTTTTTAGAATTATAAAAAGAAGCTAACAAAAAATTTTTGTGGAAAAAACATGAATAGATTTTATGTCTCATTTGATGGCAGGGGGAAGGATAAAAATATATAGTATATTATGATTAAGTTTTATTCTGAAATAATGAAATAATTTAAAATAAAGGAGAAACTATGGAAACAATAGGAGAATTAGAAAAATATTTGGAGGAAGAATGTTATTCTTTTCAAGAAATATCTGTTGGAAAACATCATGCGCCAGAGGGAATTGTGATAGAAAAGGAGGGAGATAGATATAATTTTATAACTTCAGAACGTGGGAATAAAGAGATCATGAAATCATTTATGTCAGAAAAGGAATTAGTTGATTTTACATTAGAAGTATTAAAGAGAAATAGATGGTATAAGGCTCATTTAGTAGCATGGGTTTGGAACGACTCCGAAATAAAAAGTGCAGAAAAAGAGTTAAAAGAAATGAAGATTGATTTTGAGAGAAATGATATACCCAATTATTCAAAAGGAAAACATGCATATCGTATTTTTGTATTCGGAAGAGATGTATTGCTTTTAGAAGCATTTAAGATGAAATATATGAGGTATTAAGGTATTATAATGGAATTTACAATTAGAGGATATAACAAATATAAAGAAGATGAAATATTAAATTTATACAAGAGTGTGATGGACAAACTATGTAGATAATCCATTCATGTTAAAAAATGCCTATGCAAATTCCTTAAAAATTTTTGGTGCATATAAAAAGGAAAAATTATTTGGAATTATAAGAGTAATTGCTGATGGATATTCTATTATTTTTATTCAAGATATTTTAGTTTTACCGGAGTATCAGCATCTAGGAATCGGTATGGCATTACTTAAAAGGATTCTGGAAACATATCAAAATACATATCAAAAAATATTACTTACTGATAAAATAGAAAAAACAATTCCATTTTATAAAGAAATGGGTTTTAAAATGGATATAGAAATTGAATGTAAAGCTTTTATCTAAATGGCTACAACAAATTACATTTTATAAATTATAGAAGAGGATATTATGATAAAATTTGTGACGGGTGACATTTTTAATTCTAATGCGGACTGCCTCATAAATACTGTAAATTGTGAAGGGGTTATGGGCAAGGGAATTGCATATCAATTTAAAATACGTTTTCCTCAAAATAATCTTGAATATATAAGGGAATGTGAAACAGGAAAACTTAAAGTAAATACTATTCATTATTATAAAGAAGATGGAATATGGATAGTAAACTTTCCAACGAAAAATAAATGGAGAGAAAAATCTAAAATAGATTATATTGAAAAAGGATTAGAACAACTTATAAAGTTTATTATAGAATATAACCCACGAATAATTGCAATACCACCACTAGGATGTGGAAATGGTGGTCTTAATTGGGATATAGTAAAAAGTATTATAATTGAAAAATTGCGAAATATAGAAAATGAGTATACCTTTTTAATATATGAACCATCTGTTTCTCATAAAGCAACATCAAAACAACCACCAAATATAAGCTCTTCTGAATTAATCTTATTACAGATTAAATTACATCTAAATAAATTCAATATTCTAAGACTACAAAAAGTGGGATATTTTATGAATTATTTTTTAAAGGAAGAGTATTTTAAGTTTGACAAGTGGAAAGATGGACCATATTCTCATTCCATAGATATTATAACAAAATCTTTAAATGAATATCAAAAATATTATGGATTGGCAAAAACAGAAGACACTTATGAACAAATATATAAAGTAGTATGCAGCAAAAAAACGGACGAAAAGCTTAAAAAATTGCTTCCTGCGATTGAAAAATCAACAACATATATAAATCAGATTTCTACCGACAAAAAATTAAATGGAATTGCAACAGTCCTTTTTATTATTCAAAAAAACAATCAAATACAAAAAGAAGATATAATAGTATTATTTAAACAATATTCAGAAAATAAAACAAAAGAATTTTCGAGAAGTTATATCCTTGAATGTATAGATTATTTAGAGAAAACAAATATCATTATAAAAAATATTGATGAAAATTATGAAGTTTCTTCAAAAATATAGGACTCGTATTTCAGATATTTATTATAAAAATAGCAAAACTATCCCCCATAGAATACTATAGATTATTTATCACAAAAATACCTATTTTTATTTCATTTTAATATGAAACACCATTTTTATATATACCACAGAAAAGTCAAAAAATGTGAGGACAATAACAGAATATACTATTATTGTCCTCACATTTTCTGATTACAAATTATCAAATACCACTGTTTCTTTTTCTAATTCTTCTACAATTTCTTGATTGACTCCCATACGTTGTGTAATATCTTCCATATCATTGACAAGATTTCTAGTATTGCCAGCAACATTAGAGATTCCATTAGCACCTTCGTCAATAGCTTTTGTAATAATACCAATAGAGTCTGCGATTCCAAACATGGAATTTTTCAAATGTTCTGTTTGTGTATGAAATTCGTCCATAGCTCGACGAATATAAGCAGCATCTTCCTTATACTGGCTGCCAGATTGTACAAATGCATGAAATTCTGTGAGAACAGAATGATTCATATAGTCAATTAAATGTTGTGCATTTTCAGAGAGATTATATACAGCGGCAGTAATAACACTATTAATCTCTTGGATTCGATTGGCAGTTTCTTGACTAGATTGAGCGAGATCACGTATTTCTTTAGCGACAACAGCAAAACCCTTGCCAACATCTCCGGAATTAGCGGCTTCTATAGAAGCATTCAGAGAGATCAGGCGAGTCTTTTGAGAAATAGCGAGGATTTCACTGGTCAAAGTTTTGATTTGATCCACACTTTTGCTTTTTTCAATAGCATCATTAAGGGAATATAAGATTTCTTCTGCTTTAGCGCTAGTAATTTCTGCGCTGCTTTGAGCAGACTTCTGCATAGCATCTGCACGAGTATTCATATGAGCAGTATATTCAGTAATACTGTTACATTTTTCTGCTATATTATGAACATCTAATCTAACACTTTCTGTATTATTATTAATAACTGCTACATTACCTGCTACTTCTTGAAAGGTTGCTGATAGTTGTTCTGCTAGAGTGGAGAGATCTGTAGCACTTCCTTTAGAAGCATAGGTTCTTTTTAAAACTTCCCCAGTCATATTATTGATGCTTCCCGAACTCTTCTGAATAGTTTTTAAGATGCTTTTGACAGGGATTACTATATAATTGGTGATAAGTTTTAAATCTGCAAATACCAGTGAAATACAAATAATAACTGCAGTGATGCTTATTACCAGAGATATAAAATATACAGTAGAAAGATGTGTTCTTGCTTTAGAAGTTTGTTCGTTAATAGAAGCATTTAAGGCATCAATATCTGCTTTCATAGCATCAGCGTAAGAAGCCACATCGCCATTAGCGAGAGTATAGGCATATTGAGTTTTGTGGCTTGCACTGGCACAGACAAGATAGACTAACGCATGTTTAAAAGAACTATAATCTGATAGAAGTGCTTCGTATTGTGCTTGATCCGCTGGAATCACATAGGGCTTATATTCTAAAAGCATATTATCTAAAAGTGCTTCTTCTTCTTTAATTTGTTGAATGAGAATGATCATAGTATTATAATCTGTAGCAACAATATGGCTTAATGCCATCTTATGTATATTCATAGAAGACTGATAAATTTCTGAGAGGCGGCTTTTGCCATCCATGTAATTATCAGCGATATTGGAAGCACTTGCATTCACATTATGAATATTGATAATAGAAAGAATATTTGACAAAAATGCTACAATGCCTAGAAGTGCGATTGGTATGATCAAACGATGTTTTAAACTAATATTTTTCATTTTGATTAGTACTCCTTTTATATCTGAGATGGATATTCTATATTATTGTGAGGTATCTATATGTGCGAACGAAAGGAAATAAACAAAATCTTGTATAAAAAGCTAGCTAGGAAAATCAAAAAAAGTTTGACCAAAGGTTCGCTCCGGAAAGCCACTATTCCAACGAAGCCGCGCTTTCGCTCCATGTAAGACTACGCGGTACTAAATTCGCAAATCCCGCTTCTTGCGGGTTTACTCATTAAGTGCCGACGTCTTCCAAGGGGCTTCTTTTGGAATAGTGGCTTTCCTCCGCTAGTTTGTAACATGGGCTAGTTTGCAAAGTAAGATAGCCACAAAGAGTAAAACATTACTATAAATTGTTATTTAATAGTTTATAAGAAGAAAAAATGTATTTTTTTATAGATAGTATGATTTTTTTATTTTCCTAGAATAATCGAGAAACTAGCGAAGGCAAGGAAGTATTCCAAAAGAAGCCCCTTGGAAGACGTTGGTACTTAATAAGCAGTTCCGTTAGGGGCTGCGAATTTAGTACCGCGTAGTCTTACACGGAGCGAGAGCGCGGCTTCGCCTAAATACTTCCTTGCCAGAGCGCATCTTTGTTCAAAGTGTTCTCTCTTTCCTTAAGTTTGTATCTATGGAGCAATGATCCCTTCAACCATAATATCAAGCTGTTCTTGAAGGCTTTCTCCTGAAGGGTTTCCTGCCAGAAGATTTTCAGTAAATGTAGTGACTGGACTCCAGAAATTGCTTCCAATACGCTGCAGACAGGAAAATTCTGATTGTTCTAACAGAGCAGCGATTGCAAGAGAACTTTGTACTTCCTCTGAGATAGCTACATTAGTATTAGAAGGTCCTTGACCCCGCAAAAGGAAACGAAGTTTCTGATTCTCCTCATTTGTGATCCACTCAGCCAGCTTTGTAGCCCACTCTTTATGTTCGGAATAAGCATTTATACCAATAAGCTTATAACCAGAGAAAGAAGTCATTTGAATCTGTTGTCCAGCACAAGTATAGGAAGGCAACTTTGATGCTCCAAAACCACTGCCCCAAGCTTCTTCTACAGCGATAGAATTCCATACACCACTGACACCTGCAATAATCGTGCCGTTTTTAACGCCTTCAAGAAATCCAGAATCGTCAGTACTAATAAAACCTGAGTGTGCTGCCATATCCGACATAGCCTGTGCTACATCAGTTCCTTTGATATTTCCATCAGTACTATTCCATGTGCAATAATTAGTGATTCCATCGTCGTTTAACCCAACTGTGAGTCCAGTGTTGCCAAATAGAGAATACACATACCAACCAGAAGACCAATCCATCGAAACTTTTTTGTCGTGTTCAGCAGCGATATCTAACATGCGATCTAGAGAGAGGATATCTTCTTCTGAAAAATATTGTTTATTATAATAAAGAAAATATCCATTATCTGCTGTCAGTGGCAGAGCATATAGTATATCGTTTACCGATGCTGCAAGAACAGATTCTGGAAGATTTGATGCTTTGATAGTTTCTACATTTTCCACTGGTTCTAGTGCACCAGAGGCTACCAATATATTTAACTGGTCGTCTGCAAATGCAAATACATCTGCACCATGTTCTAGATCTGCCATTAAGGCGTCAGTACAATTACCTTCACCTTGGGGTTTATAAGTAATAACAAAATTCGCTTGTTCGCGGTATTCTGTCTGAAATCCGTCAATGATCTGACGGAGCAGTTCTTCATCTTCTTGAGCACCCCAGACAGTCAGATTGACTGTATTGGAATCAGGAGTTTGCTCTTCTGAGAAGTCAGAGCTTTTTTTTTGACATCCAGATAATAATACAGCCAATAAAAGAGTTAAGAACCATATATGATTGATCGTTCTTTTCATAAATTCCTCCGTAAATGGTAATATTTTATTAAAAATAATACCATTTTCTAAAATTTTTTGCAATATATACAAAAACCGAAAATGAATTTAATCATTATATATGGTTAATATGTTGTTAGCTTAAGGGAATAAAGGCTAACCCATGATATAGAATATGTGATAACAGGGATTTTTCATAATCTTGAAAATGAGGGACTATACTATTTTTATCCTGATGGTATAATGACGAGTGATATTAGATAGATATCTTTTTCAGATGAAAAAGAGATTTTTGTAAATTAATCAATGTATTACAAATGCAACTACTCTAGATGGATATTTTATTGATGAAACAGTAAAATGAAAGGAGTAATAATATGAAAAGCCATACAACTGATATCGTTGCACAGCTTTTTATTTTTGTCAGATTTTCTTTTAAATCTCATTTCCTTCAAATTTCGGAATTCCTGCAAAACCAACTGCTAAATCTTCATCAGTTGGAATATAGTCGCTCATTTCACCATTATTATATTTTTCATAGGCAACCATATCAAAGTATCCTGTGCCTGTCAAACCGAATAAGATAGTTTTTTCTTCACCAGTTTCTTTACATTTCAGTGCTTCGTCAATAGCAGCGCGAATTGCGTGGCTGCTCTCTGGTGCTGGTAAAATGCCTTCTACTTTGGCAAACATTTCTGCCGCTTCAAAAACAGAAGTCTGTTCTACACTGATTGCTTCCATATAACCATCATGATAAAGCTGTGAGAGAACAGAACTCATACCATGATAGCGCAGACCACCTGAATGATTAGGAGATGGAATAAAGTTGCTGCCTAATGTATACATTTTTGCTAATGGTGTTACCATACCAGTATCACAGAAATCATACACAAATTTTCCTCTAGTAAGACTAGGACAACTTGCAGGTTCTACTGCTATAAAACGATAATCCTTTTCTCCTCGCAGTTTCTCGCCCATAAATGGAGAAATCAAACCACCTAAGTTAGAACCACCTCCAGCACAGCCGATAATGAGATCTGGTTTAATATCATATTTATCTAATGCTGCCTTAGCTTCTAGACCGATGATTGATTGATGTAAGAGTACTTGATTTAATACACTTCCCAGTACATAGCGATATCCTTCACTTCCTACCGCTACTTCTACTGCTTCAGAAATCGCACATCCAAGGCTTCCTGTTGTGTTGGGATGATCGGCTAAGATTTTTCGACCAATTTTAGTGGTATCAGAAGGAGAGGGAGTGACAGATGCGCCATAAGTGCGCATTACTTCACGTCTAAAAGGCTTTTGTTCATAAGAACATTTCACCATATAAACTTTACAATCTAGTTCCAGATATGCACATGCCATAGAGAGTGCTGTACCCCATTGACCTGCTCCTGTTTCTGTGGTTACGCCTTTCAGTCCTTGCTTTTTTGCATAATATGCCTGTGCAATAGCAGAGTTTAGTTTATGACTGCCGCTGGTATTATTTCCTTCAAATTTGTAATAGATTTTGGCAGGAGTATCTAACTTCTTTTCCAAACAATAAGCACGCACGAGAGGAGATGGACGATACATTTTGTAAAAATCTAAAATTTCTTGAGGGATATCTAAATAGGCATTATCATTGTTCAACTCTTGTGCTACCAGTTCATCACAGAATACTACAGATAATTCTTCTGCTGTCATTGGCTTTAAAGTACTAGGATTTAACAGAGGAGCAGGTTTCGTTTTCATATCTGCTCGAACATTATACCATTGTTTTGGCATCTCATTTTCTTCTAAAAAGATTTTGTAAGGAATTTCTTTGTTTTGATTCATTATAATAGCCCCTTTCTTTTTCCATTTTAAGGTTATACTGGAACAAGGATAGCATTATGAGTAATTAATCCGAATTTTTTTATTTATAGATTAGTTATATTTCATCTTACAGACAACAACTAAAATATACGATCAAAAAAACCCTTATCCCAGCAAATCAATGTTTTGCAGGGACAAGAGTTACTATTCACTCCTGCGGTGCCACCCGGCTTGGTGCTATAGTTTTTTCTATGACTGTTCTTTTTTAAACAATAACTAATTTGCACCCTCTCATACATACTGACATATGTTTTCGTTGATAACGGAGTATCGCTCCGGTTTCTCTACTATGTTCAGAAATAAGTTTCATGAACAATTCAAGTCACCCTCAGAAGTCCATTCATCATAGCCTGTAATACTATCTCGCATCACCCGACAGCTTTCTGTTATTACAAAACAATAACTACTTACTCTTCCTCACCGGTTTTAATGAAATTATTGTATCTCGTAAAAGAGAATTTGTCAAGAAAAAATAATTTAGAAAAGATGGAATAGTACATAATAGGTGAAAGAGGGGTTCGCTTCGGCGAGCCACTATTCCAACGAAGCCGCGCTTTCGCTCCGTTCCAGACGTAATGGTACTAAATGCGCAGCCCTTGACAGTGCTGCTTATTAAGTACCAACGTCTTCCAAGGGGCTTCTTTTGGAATAGTGGCTCGCCTTTGCTAGTTTGTTGTTTGTTCTATGAAGAGAAAATACATAGTACAAAAAGAGAAAGATTTTAATTTTTTTAAATTGTTTTTTTATTAGAAGTATGATATCATCATAAAACGAAATAAATTTGAATAAAAAATAAGGGGAGAAAGTATCTGAAAAAACTGATAAAGTAAAAGGATTTCACTAGATAGTTCAAGTATTTGTTAGGCTTATAGGTGTTCTGATTACTTGTTTATATTCAGATGAAATTCTATCATATTGTTTGTTTTCCGATTCGCAAAAATTTTCCCGTTTCTAGTTGAGAGGTTATAAAGGACAGACCATTGTAATTTGTCTATATCACCATCTAAGACACCGACATCAGCAAGCAATAAAGTTGCCTTATCTGTATTCAGTATGCCTCTATTTCTTTCTATTTCATTTTTAACTTTATCATAACGCTCAAATTCTGTATAACCTTCTCCGATATTTAATCCATTATAAGCAATAAAATTAGAAGCGATTTGATATTCTTTATCTGTTTCAATAATTTGAAGTTTCTGATCAAAGTATTCAACAATAACAGAATGACCGCTTGAATCCGCGATTAAATAATGACATTCTATATCTCCAGAAAAATAGATATTATATTGTTTTAATAATTCAATGGCTTCTTCTACAGTAGCTGCTTTATCAAGTACAAGGCGAATCGAAGTAGTGGTATTTAATGTCACTTTATTTGGATCATAAGGGGCTTGTGCTTCTGGTACTGCAAGCAGCGCAATCGCAAGACCTTTTTCGTTCATTCCGTCAAAAGGAAGGAATGGTGCAGCTAAAGTCAAGAAGCGCTTAAAAAGCGAACCATCAGGTAAATAGTCCTCTGAATATCCTGCAAAGGCGAGATTAACAGTAGAAACTGAAGCATAACCATGCTTCGGTTTTGTATAGACCTGTAAAGATGGGGCATATAGAAAGTCAAAGTTTCTTCCAAATAAAATATTACCATTTTCATTTTTCACAGTAAAAGCAGTACAACCATTTCCTGTAACACCTAAGTCTATTGGTAATCCTTTCAATAACCGCTTTGTCACAAAAGCCTCAATATCAACATCACTTGTAGCTCCAACTTCTAGAAATTCATCAAAACCATAATCACCATAATATGTCATCTGATACATTCCATAATCATCTATCTTTTTTAGCGACATGAGAGAGCGCAGTTCATTCCAAAATAGAATGAGAGCCATTATTAAAAAAATAAACAAGGCTGTGTTAATACCGATTAAAATTAGAAGAATTGTTTTTTTCTTTTTTTTTATCATATTTACTTCACTCCAAATTTGAATTCTTTCTTAAATCTTATATTTCAAGCATTTTGTCTGCCTTTTTGCCTATCTCATTTTTACTTATTACTATCTTATAATATTTCTTATAAAAATCAAGTTATTTTTATTATACATCAGCCTTTCTATTCTATTATTTATTATCGTGAGTTCTGCTTTTCAAAAAGTAGAATAGCCAACCAACGAGCGAAGGCGCGGCTTCGCCTAAATACTTCCTTGCCACAGCGCCCCCTTTCACTTTAAAGCAGACCTTTCTTATCATAAGTTTTTTTGCAAATTATAAAAAACTATGATACAATAAAAATCCACAAATATTAAATAAAGAAAAGGTTGGTGATAGATGATGTTTCAATTAGAGAAATATATAAATGATTTGATTTGTGAATGTAAGAATATATTTGAAGAAAGATTATTATATGTCGGATTACAGGGAAGTTATCTTAGAAAGGAAGCTCATGAAAACAGTGATATAGATATCATGGTTATTATTGATGATATAACAATCCATGACTTAAATAATTATCGGAATATACTTATGATTATTGGATATTTTGAAAAATCATGTGGTTTTATTTGTGGAAAAGAAGAATTGCAGAATTGGAATCCATTAGAAATATGTCAACTTTTGCATACTACAAAAGATTATTATGGAAAGCTTAAAGATTTTGTTCCATCTTATACATACGAAGATGAAAGAAATTACGTGAAGCTGAGTTTAGGAAATCTTTATCATGAACTCTGCCATAGATATATTCATTCCGATAAGAAAAAGAACGAAGATAAGCTGCCAATGACATGTAAATCCATCTTTTTTATCATTCAAAATATATATTATCTGAACAATGGCATTTTTATCACAACAAAACAGGAATTGCTTGAATGTGTAAAGGGAGAAGATAAAAGGATTTTAAAAATGACAGAGTTATTAAAAAATAGTTCAGAATATAATTTTGATGAGGTATTTGCTGACATATTCCAATGGTGTAAGAAAACTTTAATTCATATATGATAATTTTTATAATCTTTTATAAGTTTGTTTCTCTTTTTAGTCTGTGTATTGCCCATATAAAACTAAATACTATCCATAACAATAAAAAGTATGAAAACAAAGCTTATGCTGCTGATTTTAATGTTTCCATATAAAATTAAGAATCGTAATACATGAATGATATGAGTGGAAAGATTGATAAGGATAATGGCTTTTAAGATACCATAAATATTATCTATTGGAAATAAAGCGCTGCTGAGGAAAAATATAGGCAGTACGATAGCGTTCATTATTGTTTCATATAGGATTTCATTGAGCAAAATAAGGCTGATGCTATAGGATAGTCCTGCCATTCGATTTCATCATATAATTCATCCATGCGGATAGTAATACTTGTGTTTGCCATAGTGTCATCTCCTTTTATATTGTATATATAATTAGATAATTGCAAAACCCTGAAATCCATATAAATACTGACTTTTTTGAAAATTATTTCTGCGTATCTCCTCCCTGAGATTTCATAAGTTATCATAACTTTCATTCTTCAAAATCTTTAAAAAATAGAACAGCCAATCAACGAGCGGAGGCAAGGAAGTATTCCAAAAGAAGCCCCTTGGAA
>CAJUHN010000087.1 GCA_910585935.1 uncultured Lachnospiraceae bacterium
GTATAAAAACAGGTTCAGCAAGCGTTGGCAGTATTATGTCTGGATAATTGTTGCGCTGCGGTTTCTGCTTCCCTTTACTCCCGATACTACGATTGTTGGGAGTCTGTTTGAAAAATTCGATACAGCAGCAATAACGAATGAAATCCCTACAAGCCCCAATGTACCTGTTTCTGTCAATCTAGGTAACAACGAAGCAGAGCCGATACAGACAAACAGGGATATGACCGCCGCTGTCATGCTTGAACCATTTAGCAAATATGTCTGCCTGGTTTTTATCTGGTCAGTATTGGCACTGGTTTTATTTGTCCGTAAGATAACGGTTTATCAAGGATTTATCCAATACATCAAAGCAGGCAACACAGAGGTATCGGATATAAAGATTTTGAATCTGCTATCTGATTGTGAAGAAAAACTAAATATTAAGACAAGAGTTGAATTATCCTATAATTCGTTGATTGTTTCCCCTATTATGATTGGATTCTTTCGACCAAGAATTGTTTTGCCTGTCCATGAATTGGGAGATAAAGAGCTGTCTTATATCTTTGTGCATGAACTAAACCACTACAAACAGGGGGATATGTTTTACAAATGGCTGATACAGATTGTTGTGTGCGCCCATTGGTTCAATCCTTTTGTATATCTGCTGGAAAAGGAAGTGAATAAATCTTGTGAATTGTCATGTGATGAAAAAGTCATAGCTGTACTTGATGACAAAGCAAAGCGTGAGTATGGGGACACATTGATTTCCTTTTTGAAATCAAACAATCTCTACAAAAGTTCTTTGGCTTCCGTCACTTTGACAGAGGGAGCAGAACAGCTAAAAGAAAGGTTAGGTGCTATTATGAATTTTAAGAAGAAAAGCAAAGCACTGCGGATTTTAACAGATGTATTGACAGTGGGAATCATTTTTGCAGCAATATTCGTTGGCAATTATCATGAAGCAAGCGCATCTATGCCTGCTAACATAGATAACGATTTATCGATACAGTCTGATGATATGCCAGCAATGGAAACCCTAGAGCTTAAAGGAACAACATATTATTTGGTTTTTAACGAAGCCCAACTCAGAGCGATTGGAACAGATGAGTATGGCATGGATCAAAATTATATGCAACAGGCTGATATTCAATTATCCACAGACGAATGGATACCCATTGGAACATGGGACAATCCATTTACTGGTACTTTTACTGGTAATGGTTTTGAAATTGTAGGGCTTACCATGACCGACCCAGATGCAGAGATTATAGGGCTATTTGGTGTTTCCAAAAATGCTCATATCTATAATGTTATTTTGCGAGATTATGACATCACGAGCGCGGGTAGAAATATTACAGGAAAATCGGTTGGAGCAATTCTTGCGATTGGACAAGGAAGCCGTTCTTATGATAATTTTGTCTATCCAAAAGAAATAGATTACGATGAAATTTTTGATTGAGATTTGAAATGTTACAGTTTCTCTGAATTATAAAAGTACAACCGTAAACCATGCAATGTCCTATGTGGGAGAAAGGGGGAATATACCTCAAAACCGAATAACCCCCGCTACATAGGACGGCACACCAAGACAGGAAATCTATGAAGTTTCCTACAGCCATGTTTATTCTGGGGGAAAGAAATATGATGCGAATGGTGAAGAAGGAGCAACGGATAAATAAATATAAAGAAAAATGGTGCGCATAGAAAAATACCTACATCTCAAATCGAAATGCAGGCATCACCAGCACTAAATTTTAGATATTTCACCTGTCTACTTGACAAGGGGCATATCAGGGAAAAAGTTGAAACAATTCCCTCATAAAGTTCTCGCCGTACTCCTCCGGTTTTTCCACCCCCAGATCGGTCAAAATCTTTGGAGGCAAATCGCGACCATAGGAGAAATCTAGGTACACAATCCCCATTCTATGTCCGGTCTGGATAGTCGAAACGGATAGTGAAATGTCTATTGTTTTTCTCTCTTTGGTATGATACAATTTTCCTTATACTGAATGGCAAGGGGATATAAACACTCAAAGAATAAAATTCTTAATTTTATTAGTGCTGAGGTGATTTTGGTAAAACCGACACTATTATTTTATAAAGGAAAGGAATTTATATGAAACAAGGATGGAATTCAATTTTAACAAAAATAGAACAAGATAATAGCAATTCTTTTATTGGGGGAAAACCATGTATTCCTAAAGATGAACTTTTACCTATATGTAAAATTTGTGGAGAACCACTTACATTTTTTTTTCAGATAGCTTTTCCACAAGGACATATGTGGGAAGGAAAATCTTTAGCATTTTTTTACTGTACATGTACATGTCATAAGCATGATGATATGCAGAAATTTCCTCCTTCTATACATACGGGAACTAAAAATGACTTATTTTGTATACCTGATGGAGAGATAGATCCTGAAACATATCAGACATTATTCAGAGTCATCTTTTTTGATACTGTAGATGGAGTGTTAAGAGAGGATTATAAAGAAAAAGTAACATATCAAAAGATTGATTGGAAATCCAGTAAGAAAAAAAATAGGAAGATACCAATAATTGTTGCGGGAGAAGCTATTTGGTCAAAAGAGTTTGGAATGGAACGTCCTATCTCTTATGAGGGAAAAGATATGGAGTTAGTTTTACAAGTAGCAGATTATTTTAATTTTGAAAAGCTTGATGATGCATCACCTGAGATGGAGGAAACTTATGAAAAGAATAATCCTTTTATATCAAGAAAAGAAAATAACTATACTTTCTTTTTTGAATTTAATAGAGTATATCTTTGGGGGACAGTAGAAAAAGAACATCCTTCGTTTTGGTTAAATGTACAATGTTTTTAAAAATACAAAGTTTCGGATTGATGCCGCTTTACCTTGCCTATGGTCTTGATAAGCTGCTCCAAGCCTTTCACGGTCAGATATGCCTGAACCGGAATAAGTATGCTGTCAGCGCAGACAAAGGCGTTTATGGTAATCATGCCCAAAGAGGACATACAGTCGATTAAAATGTAATCATAACCGTCCTTTATCCTGTCCACATAAGAACGCAACATAATCTCCCAGCATCACGTTCACAAAGGAAACCTCCAGACCAGACAGCTCAATGTTCCCCGACATCAAATCAATACCTTCCTCATGCTTTAAGATACCGTAATTCTCCTTCCATTTCTTTATGTTCCTCGCTTGCAAAACCATGTGTGTGTTGTTGATACTCTGCGCCCCTGCTCTTAACACTGTATTGTTCATACATGAATCTCCTTCATTAAAGATATTGAATAAAAAAAAGGAATAAACCTCGAAATAGGGTCTATTCCCAAACATCGAACAAGGGAAAGCGTATTGCTTTGCTGGGTCGCTGGACGCTGCATCCTCCCACATGATATCCAGCGCATAGTTTAGGTCTGTCTGGTAAAAGGCGGTTTTCTACTTCACAATCTGGGGCAGGACGGTTTAACTTCCGCAGCCTGTGCGACAATAGAATACCGTCTTTCCCTTGGAGCGTGTCGCCGTCTGTCTTTATGGCAATTATGGCAATAAATCTCATCCTCAGGTTTTTGCTGACTTCCAACGGCTCGCTGCGAAAAAAGCGCTTGTTTCTGCTAAGAACGCATTTTCCTCTTTTAAACGAGCTATTTCTTTCGCCTGTTCCCGGTTTTGCTGTCTGAGTTTCTGCACCTCCTCGGTAAGACTCATGATCGTATCTGGTGTCTGAGTTCCTGGTCACAGATCTAACAGGGCATCTTTAGTCCGCTTATTCCATCCATAGAGGGTATCGATATGAACTCTAGTTCCTTCGCAGCTTTGCTGAACCCGATTTCCCTTCCCAGCTTTACAGCCTGAATTTTGAACTCCTTGTCATAAACCTTTTTCTGCGTCATTTTACAAACTCTATTTTCACTTCTTTCTTTATAAATCTGTGAAATGGATATATCAAGTAATATCATACAACTTCATTATGATTCACAGTAAATAAATAAAATATCCCAAATATCCAAGCAACAACAAGCCACCCTCCACACGGTTTAAGCTCTTTCCACTGAAAGAGAAAATCCACAACAGCACTCCTGCTGCCACAGCCACAATGAAATCCACTATAAATTTGCTCTCGAAAACTACTGGTGTAATCAACGCAGATGTTCCTACCACAAAAAGGATATTGAAGATATTGCTTCCCACAATATTTCCGATTGCAATATCCGCACTGCCTTTTCTCGCTGCTGAAACAGATGTAAACAATTCTGGCAGAGATGTTCCCAGTGCCACAATCGTAAGCCCTATAAACCTCTCACTCAGACCTATGATCCTCGCTATCGCTGTTGCTGCATCCACAGTGACGCTGCTGCCAATTACAATAAGCGCAAGACCAACAACCGTGAATAAAAATAGCATTGCCATACTTTTTTCCTTTTTATCCCCTCCTTTTTCTAAAATTTCTCCCTCATCGTCCTCTAAATTACTGTCAGCACCTTTTTTTGCCATCTTTAAAAGATAAAAAAGATACAATAGAAAAACAACCCACAATCCGACTCCTTCCAGTCTTGCAATTTCATTTCCCACATATCCCATACAAAGAAGGATTAACATTATCACAATCATAAAAGGCATTTCATATTTTATAGTCGAAGATGCAACAGGAACTATCTTTTTTGTCAAAAATGCTGTAAGACCTAAGATGATAAAAATATTCAAAATATTACTTCCTGCCACATTTCCAATAGTAATACCTGCATTCCCCTTAAGCGCCGCCGAGATGCTTACCGCAGCCTCAGGAGCGCTTGTTCCCATAGCAACAATGGTAAGCCCGACCACAAGCTGCGGAATCCCAAACCTTGAAGCAATACCTGACGAACCATCCACAAAGAAATCTGCGCCCTTAATAAGCATCGTAAACCCTACGACCAATAAAAATATCTGTAAGACAGTTTCCATGTCTTCAACCTCCAATCTTTTCACTTAACCATTTTGGCATAATCTTTACAAGACCTTGCTGCCGTTTCGCATCAGCTTAAACCGCACGCCTAAAAATTCTCAGTATGACGACACATCTGTTTTGTCCGCAATGATAAGCGCCGCTGAAACTGCACTGATGGTTTCACCTGTCGATTCATCATGATTACTGATGCAGGTTACTATTTCAATTCTATTCTCTACCGACAATTCATATCTTCTTAGGATTTCATTTGCTAAAATTCCGCTATATTCTGCGTGGTGAGAACGATTGATGGTATTTTCGATATCATGCATAACCCCTGCCACTTTTCCCAACATCTGTGTATGTTCATCATACCCAAATTCTTTTAGTATCCATGTTGTCTTTTCTGCCACAAGGGCTGTGTGGACTTCTGAATGGTCTGTATAATCCAAAACACCTAAGTTCGCATTGCCCCTACTCTAAGCAATAAATATCTTCGTTCCGACTCTCAGCTTACTCATCAGATTCACATCTGCCCTGTCATCTTCTTCATACATTACATCAATACCATTTTTCGTTGCTCTAAAAGAGAGCATTTTCTGCATCTAATTGTGAGAACTTAATAATGTCATTAATCAGGGTAAGCCGTCTTTTCCTTAACCTGTAGACAGTTCAAAATAACCAGACAGTCCACAAGAGAGAGCCTTAAAAATTTTACGCTTACCAAAGGATGTCTTATTATAGCCGACTGCACATGATGATACTGCCAGATATTCAGACGATATCGTTTGATATATTGGAACTGCTAAAAATGTCATATATTGAAAAGCGAAAAACCGTCCGACAACAACTTTTATACTTCTTGTAAAGTTAATGCATATGGGAACGCTCCCAAAATAGGGTCTATTCCCAAACATCGAACAAGGGAAAGCGTATTGCTTTCCCTTGCAGAACTTATATATAGACTTTTACCACAATATCCTTAAATCTGTTAGCCTTTGTGTACTCTGGACGTTCAGCCATAAATGCCCTTACATCCTCTCTAAATACCGTTAAGATACAAAAGTAAATATATTTATTGTTGTCTACTTGTTATTAATAGCCGCCTGTGCTGCGTTGGTCAAAAGAAGGAGAATTGGCTTCCACTTCGGATACTTGAGCATCGGCTTTTTTGCCGAGTACTTTCAGTCTTATATTATCATCAAACATACTTAGCTTCCAGACAAAACAATCTTTATAAACAATTATCTGGTCAACAAAAGCATCAATGACTGTTTCAGGTATTTTGTAAACAGAAAAATCAAAATTCTGCTCCAAACCATATTTAAGTACTTCTAACCGTTTTCGGTAATCTTCATCATCCAGTTCCTCGTCAACTTGATATGATTCCAGCAATTTTTCTAACCGCTCTTTTTCTTCTAATAGTTCTTTTTTCATCTCATCAAAAGTATCTTTTTCTATCTCACCAGAAATACGCAAATTGACAAGATTTTTATATTTTGAAGTATTTTTATCTATTTTTTTCTTAGTTTCTTTTATCTCACGTTCAAAATTATTGTATCGGTCATCTTGTATATGCTTTTCAAGCATTTCATTAGCTATGGTAATTACCGCACCTTTATCCTCCCAAAAATTCTGAAAGATCATTTGTGCCATCATTTCCAATTTCCACTGCTGAACCATTGGTGACTCACATATACCTTCTAAGCTAAGCCCTTTACGTTTTCTGGTTTCTATTGTACCAGACTGAATTTGTTTATAACACTGAAAAGCATATTGTGGAATGCCATCTTTCTTGTGCCAGATTTTTCTATTAAAAGAACCTCCACAGGAACATTTAAGTTTTCTTGTCCATACATCATTACAGACATTCTTTCCTCTTTTTCCTCTGTTTTCAACAGAAGCTGTTTTTTTTGAAAGCATATCCTGAACTTTCTGAAACTGTTCCTTTGATATAATAGGTTCATGACTGCCTTCTACAACAACTTGCTCAACTTCTCCAAAATTTTTTATTTTTTTCTGCTCCAAATAGTCAGGAACATATTCCTTTCTATATGTAATAATCCCACAATAAAAAGAATTATTAAGTATTCTGCTAATGCAAGATGAACTCCATCTTGTCAATCCCGTTGCTGTCAATCGTCCTGCTTTTTCTAATGCAAATTGTATCTTGCGCAATCCCATTCCGTCAATATACATATCATAAATCATTCTGACAGTTTCAGCCTGTTCTTTATTTATAACAAACTCCTTATCAACTTTGTCATATCCTAAAACATTTCCATTACCATATGGAACTGCATTTTGAAAAGAAACCATCTGACCTGCTTTTACTCTAAGAGATGTTTTTTTACTCTCATTTTGAGCCAAAGTTGCCATAATTGTCAGCCTTAACTCGCCATCTTCATCATTCATTGTCCAAATATTATCCTCAGTAAAATATACTTCTACACCCATCCTTTTTAATTTTCTTGTTTCCTGCAATGTATCAACCGTATTTCTTGCAAACCGGGAAACTTCTCTTGTTAATATCAAATCGAAACAACCATTGGACGCATCATCCAACATCCGCATAAAACTTTGTCGTTTCTTAACAGAAGTCCCCGTAATTCCCTCATCAATATATCGGTCATACAGCTTCCAGTCCGGATGCTGTTCCAGTATATTGTCATAATACTGAACCTGATTTCCCAATGCTGAAATTTGTGCTTCATGTTCGGTAGATACTCTTGCATAAATCGCAACAGTTCTTCCCATGATTGCCTCCTTCTTTGTTTCTTCGCTTTTTATATTATCACAATCTTTCTCTAATTGCAACATCTTTTATCTTGGGGGCATAATCTTTTTTTATGTTTGCATAAACTGTTTCTGAAATTTTCTTATCGAGATACAATTGTTTAATCAAAGCAAGTGCAGTAATAATATTTATATCTGATTGTATGAGTTTTGCTGAATCAATTTTTTTTGCCATACTTTCCTCCTTTCTCACACAGCTTTATCTGCCCATGACAAACAAGAACATTGCTCCTGCCTCTCATCAGCAGACAAAATTCTTCCATAATTCTTTTCAAAAAACACATACAGGTGACAGCTCATTACACTGTCCACATCGGTATCGCACCGTCATTCTATATTGACCGAATAATCGGAAGTATCATTATCAAAGATATGCCTCATAGCCTCATGTAACTGCTACACTTTTTGCCAGACATTCATCGCTCACTGCCTTAGCTTCAATACCAGATTTCAATATTCCCTCGCATACACTTTCACACAAAAATGAAAGCAGGCAGTTCTTGGCGTGTCCGCATAGCGGCTCCGCATATCCCACACGTCCCGTATGTATTTGCATATTCAATTTTCAAGGTACACCTGGACAAAATTTCCTGTCCGTTTTGGATAAAATCATTTCTGGACTTGTCAGCCCAAAAAGCACATAAGCACTCTCCGTCTGCTATGAACGGTTCTGTAAAGATTATGTGCTTTAGCGGAATGACAAGGTTAAATCTCCAGCTTATCGGGTCCGTATTTATGTAAAATCTGCAACAAAATTTTCTTATGTACGCCCTCTGCCTGTCTATAAATTTCGCACAATGTATCTAACTCGTCAGCGGAAAGAGTATTCACATATGGCTTGTAATCGTCCCCTATATAAATTCCACCATCTCCGCCCTGCTTTGTATAAACCGGGAAGCCGGGGGATAAAGCCTGAATATCTCTCTGTATTGTGCGGGTAGTGACACCAAGTTCGTCTGCCAGTTCCCTCGCCGTTGTATGCCGCCGGAGAATCAGAATATTCATGATTTCCGTTCTGCGGTTAGTCGTATTCATGCTTCACCCCCCTTCTGCTAATTCTCCAGTTACATTGTAAAAAATGAACCCGACAAAACCCGTCTTATTCAAAAAAATAATTTAAAAAAATTTTTTAAGTGCTGTCTGGCTTTACTGTTTTGACAACCTCTATACCAAACCTTTTGTTTTTCCTGCCATCTTTTGTTGACTTTTCCCCTGCCGCTTGTTAAAATTTTTAGTGGATAAAATCATAAATTCTTAAAAGTACACTCAAACTGCTATGAGCCAAAGCAGGGTAATTCTGCCCTGTTCTGGTTGTGGCAGTTTTTTATTTGCCAAAGTAATCCTCTTACAGCCCAAATGCCGAAAGGCTTTACAAAAGACGGGCGGTAACGCCCTTATGTGTTGTAAGACACTCGCCTAAGCTCGTACAACACGCAAACTCCCTACGGGCAGTTTGCACAAGAATAGCAAGCACTGCTCATGTCATGACATGAGCTTCAATTTCCCCAAGTTTCTTACAAGTAGAAACTTGAAGAAATTGGCTTGCAGAGGGCATATCCCCCTGTCCCCCTAAAAGCGCAAAAGCTACTGCGCTCTGCTTACGCAGCACTGACAGCTTTTGCCAAAAAACAACCGCCGGATACGGCATAATCAACCGCATTTTTTTAAACATCAATGCAAAGAAAGGAGCTTCAAAATGCCAAACAGAGAACGCAAAATTCCTATTCAGATTTATCTAAACGAGGACGAAGATTATATCCTCACGCAAAAACAGAAAGCATCAGGAATGAAAGATAAATCCTCTTTCCTGCGGCATCTAATCATATATGGTTATGTCTATGACATTGACTATACAGAACTGCGTGAATACAACTCTGCGCTTGCCAAAATCGGGAACAACTTAAACCAGATTGCAAAGCGTATGAATGCCACAGGCAACGTATACGAAGCCGATGTAAAAGAAGTAAAGGAGCTGATGCAAAAGGTATGGCATACACAAAAATCCATGCTATCACGGCAACCGTCCATAAAGCAGTAGACTATATCTGCAACCCCGACAAAACCGATGAGGGCATACTGATTTCTTCTTATGGGTGCAGCCCCGAAACCGCCGCATATGATTTCAAATTTGCGCTCTCAAAAACCAAGCAGTCCGATCCAAATAAAGCCTACCACCTGATACAGTCTTTTCTCCCCGGCGAGGTTTCTTATAAGGAAGCCCACCAGATAGGCGTGGAGCTTGCAGACAAACTTTTAGAGGGAAAATATTCTTACGTTGTCAGCACCCATATAGATAAAGGACACGTCCACAACCACATCATTTTCTGCGCCGCTGATAACATCAACCATGAGAAATATCATGACTGTAAAAAGACCTATTACAACATCCGCAGCCTGAGCGATAACCTCTGCCGGGAGCATGAGCTTTCCGTCATTACTCCGGGAGCAAAAACAATGGCTGCAAAGGGCGCAGCCAGAGGCAAAACATATAAGGAATGGCAGGCTGGCAGAAGCGGTTCTTCATGGAAAGAACAGTTAAAAACCGACATCGACGAAGCCATAAAAAACGCCTCAACTTATGAGGACTGTATTGAGCTGATACGGGCAAAAGGCTACGAGGTTAAGGGCAGCGACTTCGGGGAAAACGCACACAAATTTATCTCATTCCGTCCTCTGGACAGGGAGCGTTTTGTCCGTGGCAGCGCCAAATCTTTAGGTGCAGAGTACACCAAAGAACGGATTAAGGAACGCATCACGGAAAAGGCACTTGCAAAGGAAAAAAAGCGTGTGCCGTTCCCGACCAGAAAGAAGCCCATTGTCAAAGATTATTCAAGAAAAAATCTTATTGACACAACCGAGGATAAGTTTGCACAAAGCCCCGGCTTAAAACATTGGGCTGACATCCAGAACCTTAAAATCGCCGCCGCAAGCTACAGTCAGGCAGGCTCTATTGCGGAGCTTGAAAACCAGATTTCCGCCAAGTCCACACTGGCAAAAACAGCCCGTGAAAGCCTTGTGGAAACCGAGCGCCAGCTAAAAGATTTAGGACAGATTTTAAAGTATGCAGAGCAGTACAAAGCCAACCATATCTATCATGTCCGCTACAAAAAATCCAAGGATAAAGATGCCTACCTGCGCCGCCATGAAACAGAGCTTATCCTACATGACGGTGCGGAAAATATGCTGAAACGCTTTGGCATTGACACGAAAAATCTCGATGTCGAAAAGCTCCGCAGCGACTATAATGCCCTCTATTCCAAAAAGCAGACTTTACAGAAAACATATAAATCTGCCGAGAAAGAAGCCGCTGACCTGAATCGGAAACTGGATAACCTCAACCAATATCTTGACCGCAGTTTAGAACAACAATCTGCTGACAAAAAGATTGACAAAAATACCCAATCCCTCTAAATTCGACACTAAAAAAGAGGGTATCGCAACGAGTTTTTTCTCTGTTGCGATACCCTCTAATGTATGCTGCCAACTCTATATTCTGTTCTGATCCATGCTTTATGTTGTGTATTTCCCTATATCGTTCTTTCATGTATTTCGCTCCATTTTCCAATCGGTTTCCGCTGTATTTCACATACAATGATATGTATGATTACCTAACACATCAATTTATTAAAGAAAGCCAGCAAAATCTGCAAAGAAACTACTGGCTTTCCTTTACTGTTCATCACGTTTTTTAACCAGATATATACTCCTATGGAGCAATCCTCCAACTCTGCCCTGTCTTATAATTGCATGCAGGCGAAATATGTGGTAGTTTTTCCATTTTCATCTCCCTCATGACTCCGTCCATACATTGGATAATAACAAGTTTCTTCCGGTCCTTTTGTTCCACGTTCAATTACCTCTAATTTTTCTGCCCATAATCCACTGCTTTCCTTAGTAGTACATTCACCCTGCATTTGGGGATATAATTTGCATAAAGTCCACTCTTTATCTTTTTTTGCCTTCGCATATAGCTTTTTGTATGCATATCTGGTCTGCCCATTCTCATCCCCAATATGCTCTCTTCCTACAATCAATGTTCCTTCCATGTAACCCTCACCGATGTTAAAAGAAGAGCCACTTTCTTTATAGTATTCTGAATAAAGTACATCTGACAACTTAAATTCATACTCCTTGTTGCCATCATTCAGAAAAGAAAGCGCACCATATTTATAGGTTGTTTTGCCATTCTCATCGCCCAGATGCATTCGTCCCACAATAACCTGATCAGCTTTTGGGCAAATAAACGAGCTACCCGTATCATCCCTATGTTTTGCTGCCCCAGACTCATCAATGGTCTCCTGCTTTATATCCGAAGACATGACACCTATTATTAGCCTTCTTACTTCTTTTTCTCCATTCTGTTCCATAAAGAACCTCCTTTATTTAATTTATTTGTTTGTAGCTGTGCCGCAGATCTGCCGAGTAAATTACCGTCGGACTGCGGGCAGCCATTCTCCATAAACCTCTCATGTATGCACCCTCCTTATTGATAAAAACATCTTTCCTTTACTCATCTTTTTTCTTTTTTCTTACAAAGAAAATTCCTAAGCCTGCAACAACCAGCACTCCGCAAAGCACGAATACCCATATCCGATTCCACAAATCATTGTTCACACTGGTATTTGTTGTGTCAGTCGATGTACTTTCCTCGCCAGTCTTTGGTGCTTCTGCTGTACTTCCTGCACCTGTTTTCTGCTCCATAGAATCTGCATCAATCACAACAGCATAATCTGAAGCATGGGTAAAGGCAAGCGATACCATACCGTCCTCTGCAACTGTGTCAGCAAAGATAAATTCAAGCTCCCCTGTGCTTTCATTGTAGTAATACAGGTTTGCGGTAAGTCCTGCATTATCTTTACCGAGATTGATAGAAAGGATTGCGGTAAAGCCAAATTCTCCTTCATGGGACAGGCTTAACTGGATACTGTAACGCTCCCCTGTGATGTTGTTCACTATATCCACCGGGATAGCATTTGTTCCCGTTTTTACGGAAAAGTCAATGTCATCCGCTTTATCCGTGGTGACGTTCTTTCCGTTCACACTCCAAATGATGCCGTTTCCCATATCAAAGGTAATCGTGATGTCTTTACCCTTGATGCTGTCAAAAATATCTCCCGGAACAACAGCAGAGCCATTCATATCTATATTGATGATACTTCCTTCCTCTGCCTTTTCTTCCTCGGTGCGGATCACGTCCCAGCCGTTCTTGCCGTCCTGGTCTTTGATAAAAGGGATTTTGACATCTGCTTTTGTATCCTCTGTGTTTTCACTGCCCGAACTGCCCGGCTGGTTTTCCCCTGTGTTTTTGTTGTCCGGCTGGTTACTATTATTATCCGGCTTCTTATCTCCCGGCTGGCTGTTCTCAGTATGCGATGGCGGCAGCTTATCAAGCGTTTCTGTTCTCGTTCTGCCACAGACTGTACAGGTAAATGTTTTTTCTCCCTCTCTGTCCGTGGTCGGCTGCACTGTCACTGTTCCGCTATCCCATGTATGGGCGGCTGTGCCACTCTTTTCTCCGCAGGAACATTCATGCCAGTGGTTGCTATTGTCTGACTTCCACTCTGTTCCGTAGCTGTGCTTATGCGATGGCGGCAGCTTGCCAAGCGTTTCTGTTTTCGTCTTTCCGCAGACTGTACAGGTGAATGTTTTTTCTCCCTCTTTGTCTGTAGTCGGCTGCACTGTCACCGTTCCGCTGTCCCATGTATGGGCGGCTGTGCCGCTCTTTTCTCCGCAGGAACATTCATGCCAGTGGTTGCTATTATCTGACTTCCATTCCGTTCCGTAGCTGTGCTTATGCGATGGCGGCAGCTTGCCAAGCGTTTCTGTTTTCG
>CAJUHN010000088.1 GCA_910585935.1 uncultured Lachnospiraceae bacterium
TACTTTTATATAAATTTTTATATATTTATTGTAACTGTTTAGTTACCCATAATTAAAATTGCAACAGGCTCAATATTGTCTGATAAATCAAATTCAATTTTGATAGCTTCTGGGATAAAATACATTATCCATGTTGTTCCTATGCCAAGTTCTGTCGCTTCCATCATCATATGTGTTGCAACGATACTTGCATCTATATCGCCACTGTTTTTATTATCATATAATCGTTTCCAGCACTTTTCCCTATCATAACAAATAATAAATGCAAGCGGCGCATTATAATGACATTCTGTGCATTTCTTCAATGTTCTAAGTCCTTCCTGTGAATTAACCACGATTATTTTCTGTGGTTGGTAATTATGTGCAGTTGGTGCAACATTTCCTGCTAAAAGAATTTTATCTATTATCATCTGTGGAATAGGAAGTTCTTTGAAATTTCTTGCAGAGTATCTTTTTGATGCTAATTCTAAAAAATCCATATTTTTCTCCTTTCAAATCCCGATCATTGGTGGACTTATTATAACACTCCATTCTAAAAAACGAAATAGATTTTTTTGCACTTGTTAAAATCAAATTGAATAGATATATAAAGGATTCCGTAGTTGTCGAACCTCCTAATCATTAAAATGATCGGCAAAAATATGCTTTTGAAAGCAATAACAACCCAAAATTACAAAAGCTCCGCATATAACAAACTCAACATGATTATAACGCCTCTTTGCTTAAACTAAACAAAAGTGGACTATTCTCTTTAAAACAGTCCACTTTTGCAGATTATAATGATTTATAATATTTTTTATGAAACAGCCAAGACAACACCATACATAAATGATTCCATCTTCATAAGAAATCAATCTTAAAAAGACAACACTTGACATAACACTGTACCCTGCATATCGTTCGCCCCACTGCATAGCACAGTATTTATATGTAACTATGGCACATAACATTAAACAGCAAAATCACAAGCGCATCGAATAGAACAAGTGCTTGTATTTTTTCATGAAAAAGACCTCCTATGTCTATGTGAAATCCTTCTAAGAAATATGTTGTGAAATCCATTCAATATATTTGTTGCGCTTCACTATACCCAACTTATATTTTCCGCCATCTTTCATGGTGATTAAAATACCAAAAGGAAAACAAGGGGGTGTCATACAAGTTTTAACCGATTGGATGTCTTTCATATCGATTTCCCAACTAGCGCTCTCTGTTCCAATCAAACCAGAAGCCAGAAATACTATACGCTGATTGGTAAAATATATTTTCCCAGATACCTGTCGGCTCACTATTTGTTTTGGCGTCTTCCAACTATCTGCTGATACCTTTTCTGCAAACATTGTTTCATCTGCATGTAATTCAAATGCTTGTTTTGCCATGAATATTACCTCCATAATCTTTTAAAATTTATCTACCTTTTTAAAAGTCAGACCAACATTTTTTGACAGTGTTAAAATCATTACCTTTACACAAAATGAATGGTTTTAACCTAATATTAATTATAATGCTTTGTTTAATTTTTTGCAACTTATAGCGTTTTTTTTAAAGAATATTTTTGTAAAACTTAAGAATATATATCTTAACATAACTAATTTGATTCAAGACTGTCATACGCTTTGCGGCTATCAAAGCATGGCGTGACAGAAGCAGACAACGGCAAAAAAATATCCCTTGAATACCCCACAGAAGAAAAATTTTACCCTTTAGGTACAACAGACGAATAATTGAATTTTTCAAACAGATTTTTATAATCTACTCTCAACACCTCCTTTCAAATTTTATTGACAATGTTCCTGCCTGCTTACATCTTAACAATAAGCACAAAATTTGAATTGTAAAAAATTGCTGAATAGAAAACATAAAATCCATTAAAAATTTATACTCAGCATTATTATCCCTGCCTTATAAGATCATGTAATCGACTATCTGTAACAAATTTCTTTTTTCTGGGGTCGCCCTCTGCACGATAAATTACCAAGCTGTCTAAATCAAATATTGAACTCCAAACGGTTTCAAAATCTGGCTCATTATCATATTGACATATAAACCCATAATCGCCCTTTAAGAGATGTTTGGTAGTTTCAATATATTCATCTTTTATGCGTTCCGAAGAAAAACTGTCTAATACAACTCTATAACGCTTGTGTGAATCATAATCATTTCCATTTGCATCGTCATATGGTTTCATATCATTAGATGTAAAACTGTTAACAGTACAAACAATACTGCCATTCTCAAAAGTTTCTGCTGCCCGAACTTTTTTGAGAGTTGGCGTACATTCCACCACCACCATTTTTCTTTTTTTATCCGCAAGTAAAATATTACAGTTTGAAGCCACTGGCAAATCCATAAGAAGAGAAACTGCCTGTTCTGTGTTATCTGCCTTTTCAAGCAGATACCTTACCATAAAGCAAGAATTAAAACCTGCTTTTATCTTTTCAAGGTCGGTCATCACAAAAGTCATTGCTACTGCAAGTCCATGTTCATTCAATCCCTCTTCGCCATTAATGAAAGAGGAAGTAGTGATATGAAACCTGTTTCCATTCCTCGGTGCATAGATTTCACTTTTGCTTCCTTCACGCAGATAAGGCGGTAAATCATTATTTCTACCATATATCATTCTGCCATTACTTGAGTATGCAAAAGCAGTACAGCCCCTAACCTCGACAGGAGTGTTGTTCTTCAAGTTATACATACAGCAACCCATACACAACATCCAAGAGATAAAATGCAGATAATCTGTACCAATAGTATCACTCACACCTCTTACTTCCTCACATATTTCTGGGAAAAACTTTCTTAAAATTCCTTCGCTTTGTTTTCCGTGTTCCAGTTGAAAATCATCTAACTGAAGCGGAAAAGAAATATGAGCTTTTTGAAATATATTTCCTCTTTTCACGCCCATCTGATAATGGTCGCCCTTTAATCTTAAATGATACATACTTCATTCTCCTTTGCTTTTTTGATTGCAATCCACACTTCTGAATGTCCTCTAAATAACTGTCCTTTGCAGATTGGATATATTTCAACATCAGGAAGTCCTGCATACTCATAACCAGAAAGCGGCAGAAATTCTGTCAAAAATCTGCGAAAGACACTCTGTACATCTTCCTTAAATATGCCATCGTTTTCAAAAATAACCCACATACCCTCTGGTATCATATATTCTACCATTCCCTCTGGTATGGAAGTATTGCTCGAAACAGCGATATAATAATATATATCCTCTGGATTATTATAAACGCTGACTCCTAAAATGCCATCTGGATTTTTGTTTGACAGTTCTGCTAATTTGGAAATACTGCCATCTAATACCATCTTTTTCCAAAATTCAGGAACATTTCTCATATTTTCCTCTGCGTCTTCAACAAGAGGTATTCTAATTCCTATGATGCGAATATTTTTCTTTTCTTCAATGTGATATGACATCGCACTGCCTCCTAAAACTTTTATAGAAAATTGGATTGACGGATATGCACGCAAAGTACATCCTATACTTTTTGCCGCTATAGGTGCTATCCCATGTACGCTTTGAAAAGCACGGTTAAAGGATGTTGGAGATGAATACCCATATTTATGAGCAACATCAATAACCTTATTGTCTGTTCTTTGTAACTCAAAGGCAGCTTGTGTCATTTTACGGCGACGTATGTACTCTGATAGTGACACCCCTGATACATAAGAAAAAATCTTTTGAAAATAATATGTTGAACAACAAGCAATACAAGCTGCTTCATCATAGGATATTTCCTTATCTAAGTTTTCCTCTATATAATCAATCGCTGCTCCAAGTCTTTTCAACCATTCCATTTCCTTACCTCCTCATATATAAGCATACAAAAATAAAAACATATTTTCCTCGCTTTTCATGTCCGCTTTTGTAAACTCATCTATAGTGTATCCGAATAAAAAATTAGTTTCAAGTATGCCAAGCGAGCTTTAAACCCTTTCTATAGGAGATTTCATTTCCTGTATTAAGAGATTTCACATCATTTAACTGGAAGCCACATCTCTGTAAAATATAAGAGTAAAATTTTCAGAGTATAGGTGGTGAACTAATGAATGAAAGGAACAATCATTTTGACTTCGATTTTACTTCGATAGGATAAGATATCACTTTTGTAGCCACTAAATTACCGCCTCCATCATTTTTAAACAAAAAAAGCTGAACCCATCAGGAACAGCCTTGTCTTATATATTTCATATTTTAATTTTTTACAAAAGTTCTCCGTCTGTGATTCATATCTTCCAACATTACAATTATCCATGAATCACAAAGTGGTGCAATGATGTCAGTTTCTATATTGAGTAAATGATCGATTACTCGAATCCATAATAGGAAAGCAATTCAGCTAAAGATACTGCTATTTTTTTCTTTTTTAATAATTCTATTCTTTCATGATATAACTTTGTAATAAGCTTATCCGCATTTTCTCCATAGTGAATTTCATTATGGCATTGACTACATAATGAAACAATATTCTCTTCAACATCAAGTGAATACTCAAATAAATCTTGTTGTGCCATTGGAATTAAATGATGAGCTTCCATATATGGTAATCCATCGCTTTTTCTTTTAAACGAAATATGATCATGATTGATTTCGCATCTATGATTTGAATGTAAAATCGCATTATTTGCTTTTTGTCTATCTCTTTTATAAACCAGTACTCCTTGAGAATTCACTCTTGGCTCTTGTCGTAAAACTAATTCATTTGAATAATGAAAAGATTTATTATTACTAAATTTTTGAGTATTAATCACTTCATTTAATGTATCATCTTCTCTAGAATTTATTCTTTTTGATTCTCTTTCTAATTTTTCTTCACAATACTTATCAATATAATCAAGAACATCAGAAACAAAAGATTTATGTTCCTCTTTATTGGCATACCAAACATTAGCTTGTCCAAATCCGATATCATCTTGATTACTTTTTGCTTGTGGAATTATGTAATTTCTTTCATGCTCTGGTACTAATACAACATCTTTAAATTTTGCCTCAATATTAAATATTCTTCGTAAGTATTCTTTTCTATCTCGATAAACTTTTGCGTTCTTATACCACCCTACTATCACAGTAGTATCAACATCCTTATTAGGATTTTTCGTACAAAAAACAACTGTTACACGATCTATTTCATCAAGATTTTTATATTGTTGGTCTATATTTTCAATATGTAATTGCTCTAAAGTTCCATCTTTATCATCATATTCTCCAATATATTTTGTTTCTACAAATCCTTTTACCATACCATCTTCGCATCTATAAAAATTATATTTTTCAAAAGCATCACCTGTATCAATAATATATTGTCCACCATTTACTGATTTTTCTTCATCATGAAATGAATCATAATATTTCATATATGCTATATTACAAAACAACACTCTTTCTGATTTTTCACTTCCCCTAATCAAATGGTATAAGTCATAAACTTTTGCATTTTGATTATCTTTAGCCCTAACAAATCGTGGTAATAATGTTTTGTATTCTTCTAAGAAATAAAATCTATATGATGTATCTTTTTCTCCAAAGCCAAATGATTCCGATCGTTCTTGCACATACCCTAATAAATTCTCAAATGTTTGCTTTGTTAATTGATCTTTTAATGTTTCGATATTTTGGGGATTACATTTCTTTACTTGATTTACTTTATACACTTTTTCGATAATTACCCCATTTATTCTAAAAGAAACAAATGGGGTAATTTGTGTTGGATATCCTTTTTTAACTGGATGAGCATAAATTTTAAATTTTTCAATCATTCCCTCTGTTTCATTAATCGGAAAAGTCATCACTCTAGTATCATCGTTTTTAACCAATCCAAGTTCTTCCATTGCCTTAGCAAGTTCATCTCTTAATACCCAACTATACTTCCCCTTATTTTCAGGAAGATTATTTAATTTTTCATTAGAGTAAAAAGGAATGTTCCATGAGCGTTCTGTACCTGAATCTTCTCTTATTTGTTCTTCAAATTCCACTACATTATATTTTCTAATTCGCTTTCTAAATTCTCCAACTCGTAACTTAATTCCTTCTATTCCTATTTTCTTTTCTAATTCCCTACAAAAGACAGTTTTATTCGGTGCATAATATATTTCGACTAAAACATTACCTATGAAATCAAATCCTTTTGTATTCAATTCTAATTCATTTTTTAATATTTCTTTCCAATGTTCAACAGAAGTGATTCTAGGTTTGTTTAATTCATAATTCCTTTTATCTACGTAATCTTGTTCATAATATGGTTTTTCTACCATTTATATCAACTCCTCATTGTATTCGTATATTATTGCCAACATAATTATAACCGTTTGTATTAGACTAAACTATTAATGTATTGCAACCGCAATACTGCTTGATAATCTTGCGCAAAAACATGGTTTTTCAAAAGAAAAAATTACATTCATGATAAATCTTACTGCTGTCTGCGGTTGTTGTCTTTCTCCTTTCTCATCTTGGATGCCTGTAATTAAAGGTACATTGGCAACTTCAGGTATAGAAGAAAACATTATTTATAAAACGCTGCCTTACAATTTTACTGCGTTACTTGGAATTGTTCTTGTAGTTACAAGTGGCATATTTAAACCATATCTATTTAATTCCACTAGCCTTAAAAATATTCTACCAAAGAATAAGGAGATTAAAAAATCATCATTACCAAAAAATAGATCAAAAGTAATCGCATTTTGTTTCCTTTTTTGTGACATTGATTGAAAGTCTTTTATCAATACCTTTATTTGGTAAACTAATTATGTTGTAATTAAAAGCACTTTAATGTATTTTTATTGCAATACCATTGTTTATCAAAACCAACTCCATCAAGAAGTCCAATATTATCTTTTGCGTAAAAGATGCGTTGAGTTCTACTTGGAATTTAAGCAAACTGCTACTTTCTATCTGGCTATTAACGAGTGTCTGCTAGAACTTATTAAATATGAATAAGCATATTATTGACTATACAAACTCAAAAATAAAGAAAGAGCTGATGAAAACAGAGAAACAGATATCTAGACACCGGTCGGGCATATTTTTCGCTAGCTTCCTTTAAGGTCATATAATCCATACCGCATCTCCGAATAAACTCATAGCTATATTATATTTCGTTTGTTCAAAGAATACAAGTGTGCGAATTTGAATTTTTCGTGATTTCTATGTAACAGCCGCCTTTTTGGTCGGCTGTTTTCTAATACTGCGGTACACTGTAGCCGAGTATCTGATAATTTCCTATGAAATACTGATTGATTCGGCAACTATCGCCGGAATTACCCTCTATGGTATAAACGATACCGTTCTCGACTTTCTCAACAATGCCCACATGCTCGGATTCTCCGTCGCTCTCCCAATCAAAGAAAATAATCATACCGATTTTCTTTTTCATTTTACGTTCCTTTCTTAAAAGTGAAATGCCCGCTTGGATTTACCGAGCGAGCGTTTTTTGTGATTTATGATTTTTAATATTCAGAATTGAGAAGGAAATCCGCTATGTGCATTGTTTTAATGCCCTCATAGTTTCCTCCTGCAAATTCATCTGTCGTGAGAACATATTTGGGATAGTTATCGTGTATTTCAAGCAAACGGTCGTATTCCCGTTTTTCCGTCTTTTCAGATTTAATCTCCTGTGTGACCTGAACATATACCTTTTCATTTTGCCTTGTAGCTACAAAATCAATTTCACCATCTCCGGTTTTTCCCACATTGACGGTGTACCCACGCCTGCAAAGCTCCAAATACACGATGTTTTCAAGACTGGAAGCTACGCTGTCTGCGTTATATCCGAGGACGCTGTACCGAAGCGAAACATCTGCAAGATAGAATTTTTCCTGCGTTTTCAGTATTTCCTTGCCCTGCAAGTCATACCGGGAACAGCGATGGAGCAAATATGCCTTCTCCAGCTTTTCAAGATAGCTGTAAACCGTCTCGTTGTCAAGGGAGCGGCGCTCCGATTTCAGATAGTCCGCAATCGACTTTGCAGAAAAGGTATTACCAACATTATTGAAGGTGTATTTTACGACACGCTCCAATTGGTCGATCTTTCTGACCTGATTCCGCTTTACAATGTCAGAGAAAATCGTTGAATTGTATATATCCCTGACAATCGTATAGATTTCGTCCTGAGAATACGCCTGTAAATGGGTTGCCGGGAAGCCTCCCAAACGGACATAGCTTGCCAGCTCTGCTTTCAGATTTCCTACATCGACATACTTTGCCTTAAACATCAGGTATTCACCGAAGGACAGGGTAAAAATCCGGAAAGAAACATATCTCCCGGTAAGATAGGTTGATATTTCGGAGGACATCATTCGGGAGTTAGAGCCTGTGATATACAGGTCAACATCAAAATCTGACGCCAGTGAATTTACAACCTTTTCCCAACCCTTGATTTCCTGAACCTCGTCAAGAAACAAATAGGTTTTGCCATCAGGCGATAGCTGTTCTTTTAGCAGAGCGTATATCTGCTTCGCCGTCATATCCTCATATTCCATTGAATCAAAGCGGCAGTTTATGATATGCTCCGCCGGAACATTTCGCTCGACCTTAAGCTTTTCCATAATCATTTTGAGTATTGTAGACTTTCCGCAGCGGCGTACTCCTGTGAGTATTTTTACAAAAGGGGTATCCACATAAGCCATTATTTTATCCACATACATAGGTCTGTAAATCATGATGACCACCTCCGTCTGTATATTAGTATACCGCAAAACCATCAAAAGTCAATTTATTTTGCGATTATAAACCGCAAAACTTTTCGACATCTTATTAGATTACAGACTACACAGCCATAACAGGCGGGAGTTACACACTCTCGCCCGGTTTGGTTGTCATCAGCTTATACAGCTTTGTGTTCTTAGAAAACTTATTCGCAAACGGTACAAGAGAGCTTCCCACCTTAATCAACCCGTGTCCAGCTTCCACATTGGTAATATATCTCATCTGCAAATCGGAGATATTGAGCAGCTCGGCAAGTTTCAGGCGGTCAGTTGAAGCTTGATTGAGCATAATGATAAACTCGGAGTTTGCAAGCATTGTCCTTGCGGTATGACTCTGCAAAAGGTCATCGACATTCTGCGTGATACCCGTTGCATACGCTCCATATTTTCTGACACGCTTCCAAAACGTAAAGAGGAAGTTTCTTTATGCCTGTTCAAACTTTTCTTTCCGTATATTAGCCTGTACTGCCTGAGCGCTTGGAATTTCCGATATTTCGGATACTGCATGGAGAAAGCATTTTTCAGGAGCATCTCCTTTCCTTCATGAAATTTTTAGATAATTGTGGAACTCTGAAAGCTATATAAATATTGACCTTTTCGAGAATTATTTCTGCATATCTCCTCCCTAAGATTTCATAAGTTATCGTATCGCTTTTCAAAAAGTAGAATAGCCAACAAACCAGCGAAGGAAAGAAAGTATTCCAAAAGAAGCCCCTTAGAAGACGTTGGTACTTAATGAGCAGTTCCGCGGGGAAGTGGGGCTGCGAATTTAGTACCGCTACGTCTGGAACGGAGCGAGAGCGCGGCTTCGTTGGAATACTTTCTTTCCGTAGCGCCCCCTTTTGACTTTCGCAATCACTTAATGAAATTTTACATGATATGTTATCCTCTTTTATTTCTTCTAAAGCTGACACATCCGCTTTGGTAAAAACAAAAAATGTACTGCTAGTGGATGCTTCTGTTGTGTCCCACCAAGAATACCAACAAAAACAGCAACGTATCCACCTCTGCTATTCTTTGAACCATAACCGGATGCAGCAGGGAAAAGTTACGGACAAACATACCGCAGAATCTTTAGAACATTTTTTGTTGAGGAAAAATGACCTTATCTTTTCAGATGCAGGATTAGGAAAGCGGACTATCAGGGAATTGTTAAGAAAGGGAACAAAAAAGACAGGGTAAAACGAGATAGGACACAAATAAGCACCTTTTTCCATTAGCAGGAACACGATTTTGATTAGCAAAAATGTGAAAATCTTGCTAATTTGATTAGAAGGGATTTCGGTAAGAAACACCGTCGAAAAATATTTGCGGCAGGGTACGAGGGAGGAAGGAACGGTATCAGATTAAAACCTTGAGAAAAATAAAAAAGCTGAAAACCTTGAAAATAAAGGCTTTCAGCGCTGTTTCTAGCGTCGCTAAGAGGATTTGAACCTCCGACCTACCGCTTAGGAGGCGGTCGCTCTATCCTGCTGAGCTATAGCGACAGTTATAAAATCTATATTTATTTTTACTTGTTATCTTTTTCTCTTAAGTAAATATTTTCAGACTTTCTTAAAAAACTATCCCTCTATACTAACAGAAGTATAAGAATATTGCTTTAAAATTTGTGAAAGAATGTATTTAAAACAGATAAAATTATGGATTCATAACATAAATTTTAACACAAAAAATTCTTTTTATATTATAATGGTAATTATCCAGAAAGTCAAGAAAGGAATAAATAAAAATGCAATATATTGTTTTGGATTTGGAGTGGAATCAATGCCCAGAGGGAAAAGAGAAAGAAAATAAACGATTGCCCTTTGAGATTATTGAAATCGGAGCAATGAAGTTAAATGAGGAATATCAAGTAATCAGCAACTATCATTCTTTAATAAAGCCTGCGATTTATCAAGAAATTCATCCTAAAACAAAAGAAATTATTCATTTAGAAATGGAAGACTTAGAAAAAGAAAGGGAATTTAAAATAGTGGCAGAAAAATTTTTAGAATGGTGTGGAGAAGACTATCAGTTCGCTACATGGGGTTCTATGGATTTAACCGAATTTCAAAGAAATATGTATTATTTTGGTGTAGAAAAAGCATTACAAAAACCACTGTTTTATTTCGATATACAAAAATTATTTAGTATTCAGTTTTTAGATGGAAAGAGCAGAATATCTCTAGAATCTGCGGTAGAATTTTTACAATTAGAAAAAGGAGAAGAATTTCATAGAGCAGATGCAGATACTTATTATACAGTAGAAATTATAAAAACTATGGATATGGACAAGTTAAAGAAAAACTTTTCTGTAGATTATTATCATAACCCAAAAACTAAACTAGAAGAACTTCATTTAACATATGAAACTTATTATAAATATGTATCTAGAGAATTTGATACAAAAGAAGAGGCGATGGAAGATAAAACAGTGACTGCTACCAGATGTTATTTATGCAATAAGACATTGAAGAAAAAAATCCGATGGTTTTCTAATAATAGCCATATTTATTATTGTACTATGTTTTGTGAAGAACATGGGTGGTTAAAAGGAAAAATTCGGATGAAAAAATCAGAAGATGGAAAGATATTTGTGGTAAAAACAATAAAACTCACCACAATAGAAGAAATAGAAAAAATAAAGCATTTACAGGAGGAAATGCGAAGAAAGAGGAGATTAAAAAGGCTTCAAGAATTAAGAAAAATGTGACAAACAATTATTTTTTATGAGATTACACTATTTATCGCAAGTTTGCAGATAACGATATATCGCAAACTTGCAAATTAATTAACAAAGAACACAAATCATTTTTTCATCTTTAAAACAATCTTTATCCATCTCATTTAATGCCATCTTCTCGGAAAAGATAATCTCCTTTTTCTTCTTCTCCTCGCTAAATTTCTTAACTCCCGGCGCGGTAAATGATAACGGCTATAGCGAGTATGACGACGTTTCAGAAGAATGAGAAGATAAAAAATAAATACAATAGAAAAAATCAAAAGAACAAAAAGGAAAATATACCAGATATTGATTGTAATATATCTTTTTTGTGTTGCAGAAGAAAGATTTTTAGCTGTTTCATCTGTCTTGGAGGCATTATTTGAAGTAAAGGCAAATGTATTAGGGGCAGCAGGAAGCACATCTAATGTAGTACTGCCGATAAAATGACCATTATAGGTATAATTGACAGTAGCAAAAGGGTAAGATTCTCCTGTATTCTTTCGTCCACTGTTGTCAATAAAACTGACAGAACTTTCTGCTAAACTAAAATCCTTTCCGATTGGCAAAATAATGATGCCATCTGTATTGATACTCAACTGAGGAGAGATATTTTTAAAAATAGAATACTCCGAATCAAAAAATCCTTGTTTCTGAAACTTAAAGCGTGTTTCATTTTCCGCAATATTTATTTTTTGGAAATTGGCGAATCCGTAGTCTAATAAAGCTGTAGAATCAGTATATACGCTTTGTGCATCAGATTTCATAACAACACAAATAAGAGTCATATTATTTCTTTTTGCAAAGGTCACTAATGTATTTCCAGCAACAGTAGTATAACCTGTTTTTCCACCAAAACAGCCCTCATAATGTGTATCTGCAGATATCAGCAAAGGATGAAAACTGTTCACAGGACGCGATTCTGGTTGAAGATTTGTAGGAGGAATCACATAGGCAGTTGTGGAATCAATTTTAATAAAAGTATCATTAAGAACCGCTTCCCGTGATATCATAGCCATATCATAACAAGTGGTATAATGATTTTCATCAGGGAGACCATTTGTATTATTAAAATGAGTATTTAAAGCTCCTAATTCTTTCGCACGCTCATTCATGAGTTCCACAAATTTATCTGTAGTACCAGAAACATGTTCTGCTAATGCATTTGCCACTTCATTAGCAGATGCCAATAATAGACCATAAAGGCAATTTTCTACACTCAATTCTTCCTTTGGTGTGATCGCGATATGGCTGGAATCTCTAGGAATAGAGAAAACAGCATTATCAGAAAAAGTGACCATTTCATTTAAAGAACAATTTTCTATGGCGAGCAGGGCAGTTAATATTTTGGTGATGCTCGCAGGATAACTTTTTTCATGCATATTTTTATCATATAATACTGTACCAGTTTCTGCTTCTATCACTATGGCAGAACCACTTCCAATTTCTGGACCTTGTGGCCAATCTATAATAGAGTTAGAAGATGAAATAGGAGAAGTATCTTCTGTTATTGGGATTTCAGAATCTGCAAGCAGAGTTAAAGTTTGGGAGAGAAAAAAAGTGATAGATAATACGATTAAAAAAGAACGTGAAAAAAAATTATATTTCATATGACTTTCATTTACCTTTCTATTCTAATATTGTGATTTCATTGGTTGAATTTTATTAGATTTTATATTTTGTTGTTATCAATTTTTATATTTGTGTATTTATCATGATTCATAAAATTTACCTCTATTTATAATTTTATCCTAAAAATCTAATTTTTTTCATCAGTTTAATTTTTATTTAGAAAAGTTTCTTTTTAAAGGATAAGGGTTTTTGAGTAAGGTTCGCACAGGCGAGGGGATGTCCATTCCAACGAAACCGCGCTTTCGCTCCGTTCCAGACGTAACGGACACTAAATTCG
>CAJUHN010000089.1 GCA_910585935.1 uncultured Lachnospiraceae bacterium
AAGTACCAACGTCTTCCAAGGGGCTTCTTATGGAATACTTCCTTGCCTCCGCTAGGTTTTTGGCTTTTCAGCTTTTTGAAAAAAGAATTTCACGATAATAATTGAATAAAAGGATGAACTGTTATAATAGGGTTAAAAGTATTAAATTATATATTTTTATGTAGGAAAAAGGCTATTATATTTATTCTCTGTATAATAGCCTTTGTTGTTATTGATGTTTTTTTACTACTTTTAGAACTTCTTCTATAGAAATATTGCAAAATGAAGCGATTTCTTCTGGACTGCGACCGATTGATAACATTTGATATATTAATTTTTCTTCACCTTGTTCAATTCCCTGAACGATTCCTTGTTCAATTCCTTGAACGATTCCCTCTTCGATTCCTTGGCGAACACCTTGATTAAATACAATATCTCCTACTCCTAACATATCTTCCACATCCTTTCTTAATTCTTGATTTTCTTTAATATCTATATACTTTTGAATTCCATCTAATTTATAATAAAATACAGATCTTAAAAATTCTATGATTTCATATTTTGTTTCTTCTTCCATATCTCCAAAACAAATTACTACCAATTCCATTAAATCCGCTTCCTGAGCGGCTTTCTTGCGTATTTTTCCTTCGTTTTTATAATTCTCAAATTTAAAATAGGAGATGCCATTTTGATATTCTTTTGGAGCTTGAAAGCAGATCCAAATACTATATACTTTTTCTAAACAATTATAATCTGTATTTTTGGTAATTACACCTAATTGTGAACTGATCTCACGCGCTAAATAATAAACTCCTCTTTTTTCTATCGAATAACCGGGATAATAATTTTTCTGAGATTCTATGTCAATATGTAGTTTTACTGTGACATGTTCTTTACTGAGCTGTGGATTAATTGCTTTAAACAGGATATCAAAATTTACTGTTTTCTCTGTAATAGAAGCAAAATTTGTATTATCCCCCGAAACAAAATTAGTTCGCTCTCCTGAAACTTCTGCCTTATCTGTAATACTGTTTTTTTCAATATATTCTATAATCTACTCTAAAGAGTAATCTTTATATTCAGAAACAACATACTTTAAAATAAAAGCTAATACTTCTTTATGCATTAATACTCGTTTACAAGCAGCATCATAAGCGCCTTCCTGTTCCATTAATTGTAAATCACTTTGAAACTCTAACTTATTCGCCATAAATCTGTTCCCTCCTAATCAAGATTTTAAATATTTAAAGAAAACTCTACTTTAATTTTAACATAAGAAAATTTCTTAATCAAGAATTATCCTGCTATTTTCCAGATAAACGGTTATAGTTTATCATTTTTATTTTGTTGTTATAATGAACATCTCTTTTTATAAATTAGAAAGGACTATAAACTAGCGGAGGCAAGGAACTATTCTAAAAGAAGCAAAAATTTAGAGCTTTTTTACTATCTTTTTATTTAGTTTTAGGAAATTCGACTTGCAATATTGATAGAGTTTTATTACAATAAAAAATAGTGAATTTCTTGTTACTATTCAGCTTTTTATTACTCCCTTAAAGTAGAACATTTTGAAGAATGGTTCACGAAGCAAGGAAGTATTTCAACAAAGCTGCGTTTTCGCTCCGTTTCAGACGTAATGGTACTAAATTCGCAGCCCCAACGAAACTGCTCATTAAGTGCTAACGTCTTCTAAAGGGCTTCTTATGGAATATTTCCTTGTTTTGCTAGTTTGTTGACTTTTTCAGAAATCATTATCTTTTAGATAAAAATAAAAAAGAAAGAGTTTATCTTTTTTATTCCTGTGATGTATAAAAAATTATCATAACTTAATTGTTTATACCAGTTCATCGTATTTGATGAGTATTTTTTAATTCAACTAACACAATAGATTAATATAATAGCTTATGGTAATAATTGTTATTTTACTCCAAAAACTTGCCTATGCTATAGACTAGCGGAGGAAAGACATCATTCCATAAGAAGCCCCTTGGAAGACGTCGGCACTTAATGAGCAAACCCGCAAGAAGCGGGATTTGCGAATTTAGTACCGCGTAGTCTTATACGGAGCGAAAGCGCGGCTTCGTTGGAATGATGTCTTTCCGGAGCGCCCCTACTGAATAGCAACAATTTTTTTATTGTGATAATGATAATAAATTGATTTTGATTAATATATCAGAAATTAGAAAGAGGAAAATTTTATGAAGATAATATTGGCGAGTGCTTCTCCTAGAAGAAAGGAACTATTAGAACAAATAGGAATAGAGTTTCTGTGTATTCCAAGTCAAAAAGAAGAAAAAATTATAGAAAAAGAGCCTGATAAGCTGGTAGAAGACCTATCAAGACAAAAGGCATTTGATATTTTAGAACGAGAATTAAAAGAAGATTGTCTTATTATTGGAGCAGATACAGTGGTGGCATTGGATGGACAAATTTTAGGAAAGCCGAAAGGAGAGGAAGATGCAAAAAGGATGTTATCTCTTCTGCAAGGGAAAAGTCATAAAGTTTATACAGGAGTCACACTCATTATCTATAAAAATGGAGAAACAAAAATAAAAACATTTTCAGAGGAAGCAAAGGTTTTTATGTATCCTATGACAGAGAAAGAGATCTTAGAATATATAGAGAGTGAAGAACCGATGGATAAAGCAGGCGGTTATGCGATTCAAGGAAAAGGTGCGGTTTTTATAAAAAAAGTGGAAGGTGAATATAATACAGTTGTTGGATTGCCAATAGGGCGAATTTATCAGGAATTAAAAAAAGAGGGCATTTTACTTTCTATGAGGAGCAAAAAAAATGAAGAGTAAAATACAAAAAGTGAAGTTAATTGTGAGTGATTTAGATGGTACTTTATTGCAGAATGGAGCTCAGGCTTTGGAAGAAAGAGCAATGATTGCGATAAGAAAATTACAAAAAAGAGGGATTCTTTTTGCTGCGGCAAGTGGGAGGCAATATCCTAATCTAGAAAGAATGTTTCAAGATCTAGGAAAAGAAATGATTTTTATCTGTGAAAATGGAGCGCTTGTAATATATCAAGGAGAAACACTTATAGAAAGCTTTATAGAAAGAGAATTAGGAATCGCATTGATCCAAGATATTTATCAGAGAAAGGACTGTGAAGTATTATTATCAGGAAAAAATACTTCTTATTTACATCCTAAGACAGAGGCTTATTTATATCGAATACGAGATGTTGTGAAAAATAATATCACTATAGTAGAAGATTTAACAAAAGTAGAAGAGCCATTTTTAAAAATATCTGTCTGCCAAAGGAACGGAATAGAACCTTCTATGGCATATTTTCAGCAGAGATGGGGAACACAAGTACATGCAACGATTTCTGGAAAAGAGTGGATGGATTTTACAAAATTAGGAGTGAATAAAGGGACTTCCTTAGAACTGTTACAGAAGAAGTTAAAAATTCAGAAATCAGAAACGATGGTATTTGGAGATAATGAGAATGACATAGAAATGCTAAAGCAGGCAGAATATAGTTTTGTGATGGAAAATGCGAAAGAAGAGATGAAGAATTATGGAAATTATACGACAAAAAGTGTAGAAGAGATACTAGAATATTTAGAAAAGGAGCTTTAATAATGATAAAATTGATTGCAACAGATATTGATGGAACATTAGTTCCAGATGGTTCAGATAAAATCAATCCAGAAATATTTGAAGTAATTATGCACTTAAAGAAACAAGGGATTTATTTTGTAGTCGCAAGTGGCAGACAATGGAAGAGTATAGAAAGACTATTTATGCCTATTAAAGATGCGATTTTTTATATTGCGGAAAATGGTGCTTATGTAGGGGCAAGAGGACGGGAATTATTTACTGTTCCGATGAAGCAAGAAGATGTATATGAAATAGTAAAACAGGTGAGGGAACTTGGCACTTGTGAAGTGATGGTTTCTGGAAAAGATGTGATTTATATTGACAGTAAGAATCCAGTATTTATAGATTATCTTATCAATGGATACCATAATGAAGTAGAACAGGTAAAAGATTTATTGATGGTAAAAGAAGAATTTATTAAAGTTTCTATTTATCATCAAGGGTATCAGGCTTATGAGGCAGCAGGGGTTGTTATGGAAAAGAATTGGGGCGGTAAGCTTAAAGTGGTGACAGCAGGAAAAGAATGGCTGGATATTATGGAAAAAGGAGTGAATAAGGGCGCTGCTTTAAATACAATTCAAGAGAGCTTAGAAATTTTTAGAGAAGAAACAATGGCATTTGGGGATAACTTAAATGATTTAGAATTATTAGCTGCTGCTGAGGAAAGCTATGCGATAGGAAATGCTAGAGAAGAGGTAAAAAAAGCAGCGAAATATGTGACAGATACCAATGTGAATGATGGAGTGTTAAAAGAGATACGAAAATTAGTGATAAAATAGCGGAAAAATGGAATGTCAATAAAAGAAAGGATAGAAGATGAATATGGAACATTATGAAGAAGAATGTATTATAACATTTCTAAATAATCAGGAAAAATTATTAAAAGAACGAGTAGCAGAAACACAAGAAGAGGCAGCAGAATTTTTAGAAGATTGTTTTGCGGTAGTTTTGAATTCTATTTCAGAAATCCGCAGTTATTGGGAAGAAAATGGAATGGATATAGAAGGAATGAGCGATGAAGATATTTTGGAAGCTGCTGAAGTATTTGAACTTCCAAGCGGAAGATTTATGGTAGTAGAAGCATAAAAAGATATTTTAGAGCAGGTGTTAGAAGCATTTTCAGAGTTAATGGTAACTATTGTATAATAGGAATTATTTCTCAACATTAGTGAATGAAAAGAAAGGATAGAAAATAAAATAGTAGTTATAAAACGAGTCAGGGCAGTGAGATAGGAGTTAAGTACGAATGAGAGAGAAAAAAAAGAGAAGCAGATATTTTCTTATTCTAATTATGACAGTGGTATTAATATTAAGCAGTTGTCAGAAGAAAGATGTAACAACACAAATAGTCTTTACAACAGGACTAAGAAGAAATGAGCTATTGAAGATAGAAAATGTTATTTGTTCAAAGGCGGAAGGAAGTTTACTGCTTGTGAATACAAAGAATAAATATGAAGAAGCGTTTGGAGAAGAGATTTGGAAACAACAAATTGATGGCATTTCTTTTGAAACTTATGTAAAAGATATGGTAAAGAATCAAATGGGACAGTTAAAATGTATGTCTTTCTATGCACAGGAAGAAAATATTGTATTATCTGAGGAGAAAAAGGCAGCAATAGAACAGGCGGCATCTCTCTATTTTCAGGAATTGACAGAGGAAGAAAAAGAAGGTTTAGATATCACACAAGAGGATATTGAACAGATTTATACAGATTATGCAGTTGCAGAAGAGTTATATGAATATCTCACAAAAGATGTAGAAGAAGAAATTAGTGATGCAGAAGCGAAAGTGATTGTGGTACAACATATTTATAAAGATACTACAAATTTGACAGAAGAAGAAAAACAGAACGCATATCAGACAATGGAGAAAATAGAGCAGAACCTCAAAGAAACAGACGCGGATTTTAACTATTTAGCACAGGAATATAGTGATGACAGCAAGATTGAATATATTTTCGGAAGGGGAGAGATGGACATAGCATTTGAGGAAGCGGCATTTGCTTTAGAACAGGGAGAGATCAGTGATATTGTGGAATCTTCTTCTGGTTATCATATTATAAAATGCATCAATGATTATGATATGGAAAGGACAAATAGTAATAAAAAAACTGTTTTAGAAAAAAGAAAAAGAGAGGCATTTGATGCAGTTTATGCAAAATTTATAAAGAATCTTTTAACAGAATTTAATCAAAAGGTTTGGGATAAAATGAAGATAGAAGATTATAAAGAAATGCATAACAATAATTTATATGAAGTTTATCAGCAGAATGTACAGGTAGAATAAAATGATAATTTTAGGGGGATTGGGAAGGATAAAGATAAAGGTTCGCTACGGCAAGGAAGTATTTAGGCGAAGCCGCGCTTTCGCTCTGTTCCAGACGTAGCGGACACTAAATTCGCAAATCCCGCTTCTTGCGGGTTTGCTTATTAAGTGCCGACGTCTTCCAAGGGGCTTCTTATGGAATACTTCCTTGCCTTCGCTAGTTTGTTGTATCATACGTTAATTCATAAAGCATGAAGGTAACATAACAGTTTTGATAGTTGTGAATATAATAATATATAGTTGAAAGGTATCTAAGTATGATTGCAGAGAGAATAGAGCGATTAAAAAACGTCGCTAAAAGTTTATTAAAACTATTAAAATATGAGTAAACTTTTTTTGATGATATGAAACGAACAGAAGAAAAATGGTATTAACAAAATTAATCTAGTTTAAATGTTAGGTGATTAATGGAGTTCTTCTCCAGATAATTCTTGATAATCACAAATGGCTTGATCGTATTTTAAAAATTCTTTATATTTTCTTTTAATTTCTTCTGGTGCATCTTCTTTCAGTTCACGAAATCCTACGCCCATTATTAAATATTCTCTACATTCCCGATAAAGTTGTGCTCTTTTAATAATATCAATATATTTTTCGTCAATATCTTCTATCTTTTTCATTTCTTTAACTCCTTTCTTAAGAATTTATCTATAAATTAACGGTGTTAATCATTCTATTATTTTTTTATTTCAGCTTTATATTATAATTTAATTTAATTTTTTTATATAGTCAATATTTTGTTCTTTCATATCAGAATAAACTTATAAAATTACAAAAGTGTTAAATTACCATCTTTTATACAATTTTTAGGTCAAAATTTTCAAGAATCCAAATAATTTAGTCTGAAAATATTACTAAGAGAAACAATTTTATAAAAATTTTAGTTTATAAGTTTATCCTACTTTTATATATCTTTTCATATTCTCTAGTTATTCTTTATGGATAGTATGTTCTTTTTCCTAGAATACTCAATAACCTAGCGGAGGAAAGGAAGTATTCCATAAGAAGCCCCTTGGAAGACGTCGGTACTTAATGAGCAGACCTGTCAAAGGCTGCGAATTTAGTGTCCGTTACGTCTGGAACGGAGCGAAAGCGCGGCTTTGTTGGAATACTTCCTTTCCGTAGCGCCCCTTTTATTTAAAATGTACTCAGAGGAATTCTTATATTTCCAAAAAAAGTATTTTTGCTGTATTTAGATAAGATTTGACATTAAATAGCGATTTTGCTATAATTTTTATAAAGTTTCAGCCAGAAAACCCATGGTCTTTAGACCGTGGGAGGAATGGCGTTCCTTAGAAATAATCCATATTTTTACTGAAATACTTGTAAATTAGTAAAATATATGCTATAAGAAATATCCTAAATCTGAAAGAAAGGAGAAAAGCTATGTATCTTATGGTAAAGCAAAAAGTAAAACATCTGTCAAAGGAAGAATACGGCATTTTGAGGGAACTGTGCCATACAGCGAAAAATCTTACAAATGAAGCAATCTACAATGTCCGTCAGTATTATTTCACAAAGGGCGAATATCTGAAATATGAAAAGAATTATACACTTCTGAAAAACAGTTCTAATTACAAAATACTCAATTCCAATATGGCACAGCAGATTTTGAAAGAAGTTGACGGCTCATTCAAAAGCTTTTTTGGACTGCTGAAACTTGCAAAGAAAGGCAAATATTCTTTCAAAGATTGCAAATTACCGCATTATCTGCCAAAAGACGGATTTGTAGCACTTGTGATAGGATTTGTCAGGCTGAACGGAAATAAGTTGATTTTGCCATATTCCAATACATTCAAAAAATCATACAAGCCTGTTGAAATCAAGATACCGCCGATACTTACTGATAAGCACATCAAGGAAATTAGGTGGAAACTTAAATATCAAACTTCTTAAATAGGTGCGATAGTACCTTAGAAGCCCACTACCTTTAGGTGGTAGGTAGTTCACAAGAAGAGTGAAATTAGAAAGAAAAAGTAAATAGTAAAGTAAGGTGATAAAAGGGATAAGAATGATATAAAACAGATAAAATAATAAAGAAAGTGGTGATAATGGATATGGGAAAAAAGGTAGAAAAACAATCAGTAAAAGTAAAGAAAATTACAGTTGTTACAATCAGTTTATTGATAGCAGAAGCTATTGTTTTAATTGGACTTATTATTTTTAATCTTAAAACGCAATCACGTTATAATACGCAAGAGGATCTTACAGATTATGCAATACAGTATAAAACAGGTTCTCAAAATTTAACAAATGCAGTACGTTCTTATGCTGTAACTGGAAATATAGATTATTATAATGCTTACTATCAAGAATTAAATGTGGATAAGAATAGAGATAATGCTTTATCTAAGCTACAGGAAATAGGACTTACAAAAGAAGAGCAATCTTATATAGATCAGATATCACAAACTTCTAATAATTTAGTTCCTCTAGAAGAAGCTGCTATGAAAGCGGTACAAGAAGGAAGGATGGAAGATGCAAGAGAAGCAGTATATGGACAAGAATATGAGGCTTCTTTGCTTATTATAAATAGTTTAACAGATACTTTTATAGAATCTATGAAAGAGAGAATACATAAAGGTGTATTGGTTATGGGAGTTATAGCATTAATTTTTGATGCTATTTGTTTTATTGTATTGGGAATTGTGATTTTTACTGTGATAAGAAATCTTAAGTATATTAAAAAGGAATTGATAAGCCCTATTTTAATTGTGGAAAGACAAATGGATTATATTGCAAATGGAAATTTGTCAACAGAATTTGAATTAGAAGTGAATGATTCAGAAATTGGATTATTGGCTAAGTCAATACATAATACAAAAGATATTTTAAAAAGTGTGATAGGGGAAATTTCGAGTACATTAAAAGAAATGGCAAAGGGGAGATTTGACCTCACACTGCATGAGAATTATATTGGAGAATTGAGTGAAATAAAACAATCTTTTGAAGAAATTTTTGATGAATTAAATGATACATTTTATCAAATACAGACAGCAGCAAATCATGTTAATGAGAGTTCCTCTCAGATGGCAGAAGCAGCACAAGATTTAGCAGAAGGAACTACAAATCAGGCGAGTGTGGTTGAGGAGATTTTAGCTTCTATGAATACAATAGAAGATACGATTGAAGAGGATGCGAAAGAGGCTAAGAAATCGGCAGATGTAATAGCAGATATAGGGAATTCATTGGGAAAGAGTTATGAGATGCTGATTCATTTAAAAAATATTATTGATGAAATGAATAAGAGTTCTGAACAAATCGGTGGAATTATCAATACGATTAATGACATTGCCAGTGAAACAGATTTATTGGCATTAAATGCGGCGATTGAAGCGGCAAGAGCTGGAGAAGCAGGAAAAAGTTTTGCAGTGGTAGCAGAACAAGTGAAAAACTTAGCAAATGCTTCTTCAGAAGCAGCTCAAAATACTACTGTTTTGATTGAAAGTTCTTTACAGTTGATTCAAGAAGGAACGAAAATGGCGGAAGTTACGGCTATGGATTTAAATGAAGTTATGAGTAATACAAAAGAATCGGTGAATAGAATGGTTTCTATCGCAGAATCTTCCCAGATCAAAATCACACAGATTCGAGAGGTTACAGAGGGCGTCAACCAGATAGCAGTAGTAGTGGAAATGAATTCCGCAACGGCTGAGGAAACAGCGGCATCTAGTCAGGAACAGAGTTCTCAAGCAGAGATTTTAAGAAATATGATAGAGAGATTTAAAATTAACGGTGACAGGTAAAACAAAAAAATCATCTCCTAATAAAATTTAGATTAGGAGATGATTTTTTTATTTTTATGAAACCGATTATTTTATAAAATGATTATTTTGCGAGTAGCATCATGATATCATTGCTTCTTTTAATGAATTTGGACATAGCATCAGGTTTTAATGGTTTATGGCTTATCATTGCTAAATCATAAAGTTGCTCACAGAACATATTGATGTTTTCTGAATCCTTATGATTTAGGATATATTGTACTAAAGTATTATTTACATTTAAAACCAAAGTTTCATTATTGCCAAATGTATCATTACTCATTCCATACATATTGTACATTTTCATCATTTCTTGCATACGTCTGTTTTCTTCGGAAAGGGTGATCATAGCAGAAACATCGGAATTTTTTAGTTTTTCCACTTTCACATCTAATTTGTCATTATTTAATGATTTACGGAAAATATCTGTTAGAGAGTCAATGTCTGCTTTCATCTCTTCTGTATCAATTTCTTCTTTAAATTCTTCTGTTAAATCTGCATCAATTCGTTGGAATTTGATTTTTTCATTTTTTTGTTCTAAATGACTGATAAATGGTTGGTCAATATTATGAGTGAGATAAAATGCATCTAACCCTTGTTCTTTAAACATCTTGATATATTGCCCTTGCTGTATATCATCTGTAATATAGAAGATAGTGCGTTTTGGAGGTTCTGCCTCTTCTTCTTTTGTTTCAGAGCTTTCATTTATTTCTGAACCATCTTTATCAATGACTTCTGCCTGGTTTTGATCTGTATTTTCTTCTGATGATTGTGTTTCTTCATTTGATTGTACCTCATCATTCACTTTTAATGCTTCTGGAAGGGTGAGATATTTGCCATCTAAATTTTTAAATAGGATATAATCTGTCATTTTTTCACAGAATTTATCATCTTTTAAACAGCCAAATTTAATAAACGGACTGATATCATCCCAATATTTTTCATAATCTTCTTTTTCCGTTTTACACATACCAGATAACTTGTCTGCAACTTTTTTAGAGATATAATCTGCAATTTTCTTTACAAAACCATCATTTTGTAAAGCACTTCTGGAAACATTTAAAGGAAGATCTGGACAGTCAATCACACCTTTTAACAGCATTAAAAATTCTGGAATGACTTCTTTAATATTATCTGCGATAAATACTTGATTGTTATATAATTTTATAGTTCCTTCAATAGAATCATATTCGGTGTTGATTTTAGGGAAATATAAAATTCCTTTTAAATTAAAAGGATAGTCCATGTTCAGATGAATCCAGAATAAAGGTTCTTTATAATCGCGGAATACTTTGCGGTAGAATTCTTTATATTCTTCCTCTGTACATTCATTTGGATGTTTTGTCCAAAGCGGATGGGTATCATTAATAGAAACAGGACGTTTATTAATTTTATATTTATCTTTAGCAGGAGATACTTCTACTACTTCTTTTTCCCCGTTTTCATTCTCTTTTTCTTCTGTTTTTGCTTCTACATGAATAGTTTCTACAATAGTATCTGTATCTAATAATTCATCTTTTTCAATTTCTTCATATTCTTGTGGGGCATTTGCTTTGGAAAGATAGATTTCCGTAGGCATAAAGGAACAATATTTCTCTAAAACTTCACGGATTCGGTATTCATTAGAAAATTCTAAGCAATTTTCATTTAGAAAAAGGGTGATTTTTGTTCCAACTGTATTCCAAGTTCCATCACTCATCTCATATTCTGTTCCACCATCACATTCCCAATGAACAGGAATAGCATCTTCTTTATAAGAAAGAGTGTCGATGTGTACCTCATCTGCTACCATAAAAGAGGAATAAAATCCCAAACCGAAATGACCGATAATCTGGTCTTCATTTGTCTTATCTTTATATTTTTCCAAAAAATCAGTAGCGCCAGAAAAGGCGATCTGTGTGATATATTCTTCCACTTCTTCTGCAGTCATACCAATACCATTATCAATAAAGGTTAATGTTTTTTCTTCCGGATTTACAATTACTTGAATGTTAAATTTATGATCTTCTGGGATGCTATATTCCCCTACCATTTCTAGTTTTTTTAATTTTGTAATCGCATCACAACCATTAGATACTAATTCACGTACAAAAATGTCGTGATCAGAATACATCCATTTTTTAATAATAGGAAATATATTTTCACTGCTGATTGAAAGATTTCCATGTTTCTCCATTTTTTAAGCACACTCCTTTAATTTTGTTTGATAAATTTACAACAAATTAGTATTTTTTTGTGTTTTTATTTTGTCTATATCATATCATAGTACGCAATTTTTCAATTGTCAAGAACAAATTAGCACTCATTTAAAAACAGTGCTAATAATAACCCGAAAATCTTATATTATATAGGTTTCAAAATAAAAAAATTTTATTATTTAATGAAAAAATATTAAAGATATGTCATTTTTCTGTTGTAATTTAGTCTATAAGTAAAGTATTGGATACTTTAAGAAATTATTGTAGTGAAACTGCGTTTTTGATTTGCTTCAGATGTAACAGTACTAAATTTATTAAGTGTTAACATCTTTTAAAGAACTTCTTATGGAATAGTTTCTTGTTTTTTTGGTTACAATTTTTTAAAAGTATTGTAAAAAGAAAGAAATAATGTTAAAATAGAAAAAATGATTATAGGTTTAAAAATTTATCATAGAACTAAGTAATGTAGTAACAAATTTTTTATGTTATCTGTATGGTCAAGCTGATAGATATGAGTAAAAACTAGATGTTCATAAATAATCTCTTTCGTTTGCTGTAGGCACAAACCCACTACCTTTAGTAGTAGTAAGTAGTAGGAGTTTTGTAAATTCTTGCAAAAAACACTATCTCGTGTTATAATCTATAGAGAGAGAAAACCGTTGAGAGTGATGCTTTGAAGGCACTCTTTGTAGTTTGAAAAGTTAAGATAAGAGGTTTTTCATATTCAGCAATAGATTTCTTTATAGTCGCCATTTTTATTATAACTTTTATATAATAGTTTTTATCAAGTATAATTCAAATGGTGATTGTAAAAAATAAGAGTATGTTTTTTTGCATACTCTAATTTTTTACAGAGAGGGGTGACAACATTTTTTTTTGATAGTAGAAATAAAAAGAATAAAAATTCAAAAGATAAAGATTTAAAAGATACAGCCTTTCTTGATATGTGTGAGAAATTTGGAGTAAAAACTAAAAGACAACAGAAATTATTCAAGAATTGGTTATTGTATCATACAACTTTAAACTCTGCCGTTTTTCTTGATACGGAAGAAATAGAGAAAACATTAGAAGAGTTTAAAAAGGAAATGAAAAAAAGGGAAGAAACAAAAGAAGATGAGTAAAGAAATTAGGGCTTCTGCAAAAGCAACAAGCCCTTTTTATTGCTTTTATTTATAGATATATTTTTTAGATTTTAAAATGGCGATTCCCAACTTCTTATCTTATTTAGATTAATCTAAAACTTTATTTTTTTACTGATTAAGTAAGCCAACAGACTAGCGAAATCAAGTCTTTTCTAAAATAGTACCTTACCAAAATAGAACTTTAAAAATTTTTTTGCAATTTTGTTTTTAATTCGGTATAATAGAAGAAAATTATATAGGCGATTGCGAAAGTCAAAAGGGGACGCTACGGCAAGGAAGTATTCCAGCGAAGCCGCGCTTTCGC
>CAJUHN010000090.1 GCA_910585935.1 uncultured Lachnospiraceae bacterium
AAACCGCTCATTAAGTACCAACGTCTTCCAAGGGGCTTCTTTTGGAACTACTTCCTCGCCTTCGCTAGTTTATTATCCCAGCTAGTCTGTGAGAAGTGAATCTGTATACATAATCCTATATAATAACGTAAAAAAATCTTTCCACATCAAAAAAGCAAAAACTATAACATAATTCTATCTCAACCGACTACATTCAAATTTTATCAATGTCTTTAAGCAGCCTTCTAATGCCTCTATTCTCTTTTCTAAAACCCCTTCTTCAATCACAACATCTAAAGTAACTGCGATATCATTAATCATCTTATCATCAATTTCTCTTTCCTTCTTCATCTCCTGAAGTACTGTCCATTTTTCTTTATAAGAATTAGCATCTAAAAAGTCCATCAGTCTGTTTTGCACTGTTCTCTCTTTTATTATCTCACCTTTCTTTTCTTCTTCCCTCTTATCGTCCACTAAATTTTCATTTTCCTGTGAAGAAATCTTTTCTACTAATTCAAACCTATATTTCTGTGTTACATCTTTATATTTCTCCTTATCCACTTCACTCAAAAACATCTCTAATGGTCTTGCATAAATTCTAAAATCTCCATAAAGCGCCTGATATATCACAAGCTCCTCTTTCGTTTCTGTATGCTCTGCAATTCCTATCACCTGATAATACTTATTTTTAAAATGCCGATAAAACTCTCCTGCTCTAGGTCTATGTTCCTCTTTCATATCCATTTCTCCTTCTTCCCTCTATCTTAATAATTTATAAATTTTTATTAACAAATAAATACCCCAACTTAATTATTATCTAAATATAAAAATATTACTTTCTCCCATTTCACTAAAAATCTATCCTAACTCCCCTTTCAAAAAAAGAGTCAAACTCTCATATCTACAAACTAGCCGCCGCCATAAACGAGCGAAGGCAAGGAAGTATTCCATAAGAAGCCCCTTGGAAGACGTCGGCACTTAATGAGCAGCTCTGTAAGGAGTTGCAAATTTAGTACTGCTACGTCTGGAACGGAGCGAAAGCGCGGCTTTGTTGGAATACTTCCTCGCCGCAGCGCCCCTTTGTTCCAAATCTATTCTATTTTCACAGCAATATAGAAATGCCAAGAGCCTTCTAAACCTAAAACCCTTGACATTTTTACATCTCTATATTTATTTTCTCTCATCTAATGGCACATATTCCACTCGCTCTGATATAGACTTATAAGCTGGACGAATAATCTTTCCTGCGTTGATTAATTCCTCCACCCTATGTGCCCCCCATCCAGCAATACGAGCTATTGCAAAAATAGGTGTATAGAGTTCTAATGGTAAATCTAACATACTATATACAAATCCACTATAAAAATCAATATTCGCGCTAACACCTTTATAAATCTTTCTCTCTTTTGAAATTATTTCTGGTGCTAACCGTTCCACCATAGAATATAGTTTAAATTCTTCTTCTTTTCCTTTTTCTTTTGATAAGCTTTCCACAAAATGTTTAAAAATATTCGCTCTTGGATCTGACAGAGAATACACCGCATGACCCATTCCATAGATCAGACCTGCTTTATCAAATGCTTCTTTATGAAGAAGTGCTGTTAAATACCTTCCGACTTCTTCTTCATCTTCCCAATTCTTCACCACTTCTTTCATGTCTTCAATCATACGAACTACTTTAATATTCGCACCACCATGCTTTGGTCCTTTTAAAGACCCTAAAGAAGCGGCTACAGAAGAATATGTATCTGTGCCTGAAGAAGTTACCACATGAGTAGTAAAAGTGGAATTATTACCACCGCCATGTTCCGCATGTAATACTAATGCCACATCTAAAATACGTGCTTCTAATTCTGTATAACTACTGTCTGGTCTTAACAATCTGAGAATATTTTCTGCTGTAGATAAATTAGGATCGGGTGTGTGAATATATAAACTCTGTCCATCATGATAATGTCTATATGCCTGATATCCATATACAGATAATAATGGAAATAATGCTGTTAATTGTAAACATTGTCTGATGACATTAGGGATAGAAATATCATCTGCTGCATCATCATAAGAATATAATGTAAGCACACTTCTCGCTAGGGTATTCATCATATCTGCACTTGGTGCTTTCATGATAATATCACGCACAAAGCTGGTAGGAAGTGTGCGGTATTCTCCTAAAATTCTATTAAACTCCTCTAATTGTGTCCTATTTGGCATCTGTCCAAACATTAATAAATATGCAGTTTCTTCAAAACCAAATCTCTTTTCTTTTATAAAACCTGAAACGATTTCTTGAATATTAATACCTCGATAAAATAATTGACCATCACAAGGTATCATATCCTCCTCTTCCATAATATAAGATTGAATCTCTGAAATATCAGTTAAACCTGTTAAAACGCCTCGACCACTGATATCACGCAATCCGCGTTTTACATCATATTTTCCATATAATTCTGGATTTATTACACTATTCTTCATACATATCTCAGATAATTCTAAGATTTTGGGGGTAACTTGGGAAAATTGATTCATTCTTCCTCATCTCCTTTCAAAACTCCCAATTCTTAGAACATTTATCCTAAATATTAGCAGAAATGTCCTAAAACAGGGGATTTCTATTATTATAACATAAAATTGATGAGTAAAAAATAAACATTTTGTGAATTTTTTTAGGATTGAGAAAATAAAACCTCAAAAACAGCTTAAAATATGGACTTTTTTACATTTTACGCTTTATTTGCAATTTCTGTTCTCACATTTTTCTAAAACGTTCATAACGATGTTTCCTTAACTGTTCTGATTCCATATAGCGATATTTCTCTATAAATTCTTTTATTCCCTGTTTTAAATAAGCACAAAGGCTATCTATATTTTCTTCTGATGCTTCTATGGGTTCTCTAATAATTTTTTCTATTATCCCTAATTCCCATAAATCCTGTGCTGTAATTTTCATCACTTGTGTTGCTTCTTGTGCTCTTTTATTATCCTTCCACAAAATAGAAGCAAAACCTTCTGGAGATAACACAGAGTAAGTAGCATTTTCCATCATCCAAACTTCATTTGCTACTGCCAATGCTAATGCTCCACCACTTCCTCCTTCCCCTATTAAAATACTTAAAACTGGTACATTGAGTGATGCCATTTCAAATAAATTCCTAGCGATTGCCTCTCCTTGTCCTCTCTCTTCTGCTTCCATTCCGCAAGCAGCTCCTGCTGTATCCACAAAACAAATAATAGGTCGTTTGAATTTTTCTGCCTGTTTCATCAATCGTAATGCTTTTCGATAGCCTTCTGGATTAGACATTCCAAAATTTCGTTCAATATTTTCTTTGATACTTCTTCCCTTCTGCTGCCCTATCACAGTTACAGGAATTCCTCCGATCAATGCTACCCCCACAATCATCGCTCTATCTTCTCCATAGACTCTATCCCCATGTAATTCAATAAATCCTTTAAAAATTCGCTTTATATAATCAAGCGATGTAGGCCTTTTTGTATTTCGGGAACGTTTCACTCTCTCCCAAGGTTCTATTTGTTTTTCTTTCCTCTGAGCTATCGCCTTTTCTAGTTCTCTATCCCTATCTTTTAATAAAATAGTATCTCTTCCCATATGAATAGGTTTTTCTACTTTTTTATGATAGCGCAGTAATCTGCCAAGTGTTTCTTTTAATAAACCGCGCTCCACGATTTTATCCACGAATCCATGTTCTAATAAAAATTCTGACCGTTGGAATCCCTCTGGCAATTTCCGTCCAATCGTCTGTTCAATCACCCTCGGTCCAGCAAAACCAATTAAAGCATTTGGTTCTGATAAGATAATATCTCCTAACATCGCAAAACTCGCGGTAACTCCTCCTGTTGTTGGGTCAGTTAACACAGTAATATACAAAAGTCCTGCATCACTATGACATTTTAAAGCTGCAGAAGTCTTCGCCATCTGCATTAAAGATATAATCCCCTCCTGCATTCTAGCCCCACCACTCGCGGTAAATAAAATAATTGGTAACTTTTCTTTTGTAGCACGTTCCACTGCTCTTGTGATCTTTTCTCCCACATTTCTCCCCATACTGGACATAAGGAATCTGGAATCACAGACACCTACTACACAAGGCTGTCCAAAAATAAACATCTTTCCTGTCACTACCGCTTCTGAAAGTCCTGTTTTTTCTTGTGCCTCCTTTAATTTTTCTGAATACCCAGGAAAGTCTAATGGATTTAGAATAGGCATCTTTTCATCCCATTCTTCAAATGTATATATATCAGCTATCATTTCTATTCTTTCTCTGGCATCCATGCGAAAATAAAAACCACACTTAGGACAAATATTGTGATTCTCTATAAAATCTTCCTTATAGATCATTTGACTACAATGACTACATTTCATCCACAATCCTTTTGGAATAGAGGGCACATTTTCTTTCTCAGAATCCACTTCAGAAATATAGGTATTTTTTTTAAACATATCCTTTAACATTTGCTACTCCTTATTTAACCTTTCTGGGCAAGAAGCCTCCAACGTCTGAACCTTAGAGTGCAGGCAGATATCGATACAGATAGGTAAACTAGAACCATGCCATACCCTACCAACTCGTCAAAATCATACTCATTTAAAATATCTCTGTATAAAACTGGTATCGATATCTCCCTTTAAAAATGCCTGCTTTTGAAGAATTTCATATTGAAAGTCTAAATTCGTTTCCATTCCTTCTATCACCAATTCTCCTAACGCACTGCACATTTTCTTAATAGCACTTTCTCTATCCATATCATGTACGATCACTTTTGCTATCATAGAATCATAAAACGGAGAGATCTCACATCCGGGATATAATGCAGTATCCACTCGAATCCCTTTTCCCCCAGGCAAATGCAGATTTCTCACAATTCCCGGTGTCAACGCATTGATTCTACATTCCACTGCATGACCTCGAATTATAATCTCTTCTTGTTTTAATTGCAGAGGCTCTCCTGCCGCAATTTTAATCTGTTCTTTTATTAAATCAATATCTGTAACCATTTCTGTCACAGGATGTTCCACTTGAATCCTAGTGTTCATCTCCATAAAATAAAACTTTTTATCCTTGTCATATAAAAATTCAACTGTTCCAGTATTTTCATAATGAACTGCCTTTGCAACCAAAACGGCTGTTTCTCCCATCTGTTTTCTTACCTTTTCTTCTAATACCATACAAGGAGCTTCTTCTAACACTTTCTGATGGTGTTTTTGAATAGAACAATCTCTTTCTCCCAAAGAAACAACATTTCCCTGTTTATCCGCTAAAATCTGAACTTCAATATGACGTGGTTCTCTGATATAGCGTTCCAAGTACATACTATTATCTCCAAATCCTTTTTCTGCTTCTTTTTGAGCGGTTTGAAAATTTAAGATAAAGTCTTCCTCTCTCTCCACAATCCTCATACCTTTTCCACCACCACCAAAAGCCGCTTTTATCATAATAGGATATCCAATTTCTTCTGCCATTTTTTTTGCTTCTTCGACTTCATAAACAGCTTCTTTTGTTCCGAGCACAATCGGGATACCTGCTTCCTCCATCGTCTTTCTAGCTTCAGATTTATTTCCTATACGCGCTATCATTTCTGAAGATGGCCCAATAAAGACAATATTACATTTCTCACACATCTTCACAAATTTTGTATTTTCAGATAAAAATCCATATCCGGGATGAATCGCCTCTGCTTTAGAAGCTATTGTTGCACTGATGATTCTCTCCATATTTAAATAACTGTCTGCACTGGTTGCCTGTCCTATACAAATACTCTCATCTGCTAATTGTGTATGCAGTGCTTCTTTATCCGCCTGTGAATAAACAGCAACCGTTTTAATTCCCATCTCTCTACAAGCTCGAATAATGCGAACTGCAATTTCCCCCCTGTTCGCAATTAATATTTTCTGAAACATAATTTACTCCTATTTTACCGCAAATGTCAGTTCTGCGCAAGCTGCTATTTTTCCGTCCACTGTCGCTACTGCTTTCCCTACACCTACAGAACCTTTTCTCTTAATAATTTCTACTTCCAGTTTTAACATATCTCCTGGCACTACCTGTTGTCTAAATTTTGCCGAATGAATTCCTCCAAGATACGCTGTTTTTCCTTTATTCTCTTCTACATTTAAAATAGCAACTGCTCCTACTTGTGCTAATGCCTCTATAATAAGAACTCCCGGCATCACTGGCTGAGCTGGAAAATGTCCTTTAAAAAAATATTCATCATAAGTAACTGCTTTATATCCAACTGCCCCCTCTCCCGGTTTTAATTCCTCAATTTTATCAATCAATAAAAAAGGATGTCTATGAGGAATAATTTTCTCAATTTCTTTAACTCCAAGCATACTTTTCTCTCCATTCTCACTTGTTTTATTTCAATCCACATTCGGTAATTTCACGAAATGCAATAGCAACGCTCGCGAGAATTAACCTCATTTCAGTAGTGGTATACCGATTTTCCCACCTACCACTTCCTCAAAATATTATTTCTACAATTCATCTCCCCTTGATAAAAATGTGGATTTTCTTGCCTTTTTATAAAATGCGAAATAATACTTGTCCATATTCCACCATCTGCTCATTCTCCACTAAAATAGCCTCAACAATACCATCTTTTTCTGCTTCAATCTCATTCATCAGCTTCATCGCTTCAATAAGTCCTAACACTTGCCCTTTTTTCACCGAATCTCCTACTTTTACAAATGGTTCTTTTTCTGGAGAAGAAGCACGATAAAAAATTCCTACTAAAGGAGATTTTATTTCTTCTCCCTTACTTTGCTGTTTTTCATTATCTTCTGTCTGTTCTTTCTCTTCTATTTTTAATTCCTCTTTTCTCTCCTGATTCTGTACTACTTCTTTCACTTCTGTCTTAACAGATGAAGTTGATGCTTGTTCTCTTTTCTTTTCTAAAGTCAATTTCATCTCCTCTGTTTCTAGTGAAAAATGAGTTAATTCTGAATCGGAAACTGCCTTTATTAAAGTAAGCATATTTTCTAATTCCATAAAACTTCTCCTTTATCTCTCTATTTCCATCAATAATAGACCTTTCACATATATCTACATAAACATTTGATGATTATTGCCCTTCTAATATTTTGACCAGAGGGGAACGCTCCGGCAAGGAAGTATTCCAACGAAACCGCGCTTTCGCTCTGTTCCAGACGTAACGGACACTAAATTCTCGGCGCGTGACCGCACCGCTCATTAAGTGCCGACGTCTTCCAAAGGGTTTCTTTTGGGATACTTCCTTGCCTCCGCTAATTTATCGGCTGTTCTGCAAAAAAAACTATATTTCGTACTTTTTTATAAACTGCTAATTTAATTTGTTATTTCATTTAACATAAAATCTAAAATTTATAATAAATTCTTTTAAACTTTATATGATATTTTAATAAAAGAGTCCTATTTTATGAGTATTTCTTAATTCAACTAACACAATAGATTAATTTCGTCTATTATGTTAGTTAAATTAAAAAATATTCGATTACCTTTATACATCTTAGATTAAATGATACTAAAACAATGAATTTATTCCATTTCTTCTTAAATCCATCTCTATAGCATAAATACTTATAGATAAATATCCTCTTAAAACAACCATAAAAAAATTAGAAAATCCAAAATTTTCCTTTTTTTATTCTCATAAACCGCATATTTTCCTTTCCACAGAAAAGACGACAAGCTAGCATATGGAAACAACGATTCCAAAAGAAGCCCCTTGGAAGACGTTGGTACTTAATAAGCAGTCCTGTTAGGGGCTGCGAATTTAGTACCGTTACGTCTGGAACGGAGCGAGAGCGCGGCTTCGTTGGAACGTTGTTTTCATATGCGAACCGTGCGAACCATATGAACCTCCTTTTCCCTATTCCTTAAATTTCTTTATTAGAATACTCGCATTATGCCCCCCAAATCCAAGAGAATTGCTGATAGCATAAGGAATTTCCATATGGATCGCCCCATTTGTAACATAATCTAAGTCACACTCTTCATCTGGAACTTGATAACCCACTGTAGGGTGAATATAACTTTCTTCTATACTTTTTACACAAGTGATAAATTCTACTGCACCTGCTCCTCCTAATAAATGTCCTATCATAGATTTTGTAGAACTGATTTTCACTTTAGAAGCAGCTTCCTTAAATGCCAATTTGATCGCTTTTGTTTCAAATAAATCATTTAATTGTGTGCTAGTCCCATGCGCATTGATATAAACTACTTCTTCTGGATTCACATCTGCTTCCTCCATAGCCAGTTCCATCGCTTTTGCTGCTCCAGCTCCATCTTCTGACGGTGAAGTGATATGATATGCATCAGAAGTCGCACCATACCCCACAACTTCTGCTAAAATTTTAGCATTTCTTTTCTGTGCATGTTCTAATTCTTCCAACACTACAACTCCTGCTCCCTCTCCCATAATAAAACCATTTCTTTCTTTATCAAATGGAATAGAAGCTCTTTTGGGATCTGTTGAAGTGGACAATGCATTTAAAGCTGCAAATCCTGCGATTCCTATTTTAGAGATCGCCGCTTCACAGCCGCCTGCCAACATCACATCTGCATCTTTATATTGAATAGAACGGAATGCCTCTCCAATCGAATGTGTCCCTGTTGCACAAGCAGTCACGATATTTAAACTTTTTCCTTTTATTCCTAACTGAATAGAAATATTACCCGCCGCTATGTTGGTAATCATCATAGGAACTAATAAAGGATTGACTCGTCCCGGTCCTTTTTCTAATAGCCTTTCATATTCTCGTTCTACTGCCTGCAAACTTCCGACTCCACATCCAACAGAAATTCCTATGCGATAAGGGTCTTCCTTTTCCATATTGAGTCCTGCTGAGGAAAAAGCTTCTTTTGCGGCTGCTACACCATATTGACAAAATAGTTCCATTCTTTTGGCTGCTTTTGCATCCATATATTTTTTAGCATCAAAATTTTTAACCTCTGCCGCTAATTTCGCCTTATAATCTGTCGTATCAAATCTCGTAATGGTATCGATCCCAACTTTATTTTCTAAAATTCCATTCCAAAATTCTTCTATCCCATTTCCAATCGGACTAATGACTCCTAGCCCAGTCACTACTACTCTTCTTTTCATTTCAGCCTCCATATTGCCACAATTTTTATGGATTTTCTTCCTGACATGCTACATCGCCATGCCTCCATTGATATTTATCACTTGTCCTGTGATATAACCTGCCTTTTCTGATGCTAAAAATACTGCCATCTGTGCGATATCTTTTACAGAACCTAATCTTTTCATTGGAATCTGTGTTAATATTTCATCTTTTATTGTATCAGAAAGTGCATCTGTCATATCTGTTTCGATAAAGCCTGGTGCAATAGCATTTACTGTAATTCCTCTTGTCGCCAGCTCTCTAGCCGCTGATTTCGTGAGTCCAATCATTCCTGCTTTTGCTGCACAATAATTAGCTTGTCCTGCATTTCCTATGATACCACAGACAGAAGATATATTGATAATCCTTCCACTTCTCTGTTTTATCATCTGTTTTGCTACATGTTTTGTGCACTGAAAAGCTCCTTTTAAATTTGTATCTATCACCCTGTCAAAGTCTTCTTCTGACATTTTAAGCAACAGATTATCTTTTGTGATACCAGCATTATTGACTAAAATATCTATCCTTTTATATTTCTTTATAATATAATCCATCATTTCTGCTGTTTTTTGAAAATCTGCGATATCACATTGATATGCCTCTGCCTTTCTATCTTCATTTATAATAGTATTTACAACCTCTTCAGCAGCACCTTTCGATCCATTATAATTCACAATTACAGTAGCCCCTTCTCTGGCAAAAGTGAGCGCTATTTCTTTTCCTATCCCTCTGCTCGCTCCCGTTATCACTGCAACCTTTTCCTTCAGCATATTTTTTCTTTTTTCCTTTCTTTGATAAAATTTTTTAGACAATTATAAAACTCCAAGAGCCATATTCATATTGCCTTTTCCGAAAATTCCTTCTACAATCTCCTCACTTAACATAGTTTATCATAAATTCACTTTTCTAAAAGTAGAACAGACAACCAACAGCGGAAACAAGGAGGTATTCCATAAAAAGCCCCTTGTAAGACGTACTTAATAAGCAGTTCCACTAGGAGCTACGAATTTAGTACCACGTAGTCTTACACGAAGCGAAAGCGCGGCTTCGCCGGAATACTTCCTCGCCACAACGTCCATTTCCTTTATCATTCCAATAAATAAAGCAACACCTATTTCTTTTTAACTTTCACAATCGTCTAATAAAATTTTTGTGAAAAGACACTGAAAAGATCCATCTTTTTCCTATCTTTGGACTTTTTCAGTGCCTTTTATTTATCATTATATTTCTTTTAATTTTTCTAAATCTTTTACTGTTTCTATATTTATCACTTTCACATCTTTATTTATCTTTTTCACAAAAGCGGTTAATGTCTTTCCCGGACCGATTTCAATAAATGTTTCCACTCCATTTTGTATCATATTTTCTATACTCTGCTGCCAACGGACAGAAGAATATACCTGCTTTGTCAATAATTCTTTTATCTGTTTTGTATCTTCTATATACTCTGCTGTCACATTTGTCACATATGGAATATGATGTTCTTTAAAAGAAATAGGTTCTAATACCTCTTTTAGTTTTTCTCCTGCCTCTTTTAACATAACAGAGTGAAATGGTCCACTCACATTTAAAGGCACTGTTCGCTTAGCTCCTACCTCTTTTAAACGCACACAAGCCTTTTCTACGGCTTCTTTTTTTCCTGAAATAACAATCTGTCCCGGACAATTATAATTTGCTATCTGCACTCCTTCTATTTCAGAACAGACTTCTTCCACTTTTTCCTTATCAAGTGCTAATACAGCCGCCATCGCTCCTAAACCAATCGGAACTGCTTGCTGCATCAAAATCCCTCTCCGTCTTACCACTTTCACTGCATCAGAAAATGTCATAGTTTCACAAGCTACTAACGCTGCATATTCCCCCAGACTCAACCCTGCGCATACATCAGGCGAAATCTCATATGGTTTCATTGCTTTTAAAATTGCAATACAAGTGGTTAAAATGGCAGCTTGTGTATATTCTGTGATATTTAATTTTTCCTTCTCTTCAAAACAAAGCTTTTTCATATCCAGACAGATAAGTTCACTCGCACTATCATAAATTTCTTTACTTTCTTTATAGGTTTTATAAAAATCTTCTCCCATTCCTATAAATTGTGCCCCTTGTCCCGGAAATATAAACGCTGTCTTTTTCATTTTTTTCTCTCTCTATTCTATTTTTGTTTCAACTCACACTTGGTAATTTATGTTAAAAGTAAAAGTTTTTCGGCTTCTTTCATGATTTCTGTGATAATTTCTTTACAGCTCTGTTTTTGTTTTATCAGCCCTGCAATCTGACCTGCCATTAAAGTACCATTCACAGCATCTCCATCTATCACCGCTTTTTTAAGAGCGCCTAATGTCAAATATTCTAATTCTTCAAAACTAGCGCCTTCTTTTTCTTTCTTCACATATTCTCTTGTCATTTGATTGCGAAGCTGGCGTACAGGATGTCCATGACTTCTTCCTGTCACCTCTGAATCGATATCTTTTGCTTTTATGATTCTATCTTTATAAGCATCAGAAGCGATACTTTCTTCTGCCACTACAAAGCGTGTTCCTATTTGCACTGCTTCTGCTCCTAACATCATAGCAGCCGCAAATCCTCTGCCATCTCCAATTCCACCTGCCGCGATTACAGGAATATCGACAGCATCTACCACTTGAGGAACTAATGTCATAGTAGTCTGTTCTCCGATATGTCCTCCGGATTCACAGCCTTCTGCTACTACTGCAGCAGCTCCATAGCGTTCCATTCTCCTAGCCAATGCCATAGACGCTACAACAGGTATTACCTTAATTTCAGCTTCTTTCCACATTTCCATATATTTTTCTGGACTTCCAGCTCCTGTTGTGATAACTTTAATTCCTTCTTCTACTACTACTTTCGCCACTTCGTCTGCATAAGGGCTTAAAAGCATGACATTGACTCCTATCTCTTTCTTTGTCATCTCCCTAGCTTTGCGAATCTCTGCTCTCACCACATCAGCAGGAGCATTTGCTCCTCCAATTAGTCCAAGCCCTCCTGCTTCTGAAACCGCTGCTGCTAAATGATGTTCTGCTACCCATGCCATTCCACCTTGGATAATAGGATACTCTATTTGTAAAAGCTCTGTTATGCGTGTCTTCATAATTATTCGTCAATCCCTTTATCTTTTAAATAGTTTAAGATATCTTCTACTGTAACAATATTCGCCATATCATCTACAGGAATATCTATGGAATACTCGTCTTCTAACATCATCACTAATTCTGTTAAATCTAAAGAATCTGCCCCTAAATCTTCCTTAAAATTAGAAGTTAATGTAATGTCTGATGGCTTTAAGCCTAATTGATCTGCAATTATAGTTTTTACTTTTTCTAACATCTTATAATCTCCTTTAATTTCCTCATAATAGTCATATATCTCACTATAAAACAGCAAGATATCAAATTTGAAACGCTCTAAACAGCGTACTAAAACTAAACCTTATTCCAAAAATATTTTGATAATCAAAGTATATGATGGAAATAAACATTTGTCAACTATTAATTGAATCTTTCTAAGATTAGTTATTACAGTTTGACCTTAATATCAAAGGGGTCGCTCCGGCAAGGAAGTATTCCAACGAAGCCGCGCTTTCGCTCCGTTCCAAACGTAACGGTACTAAATTCGCCGAACCTGTAGGTTCGCTCATTAAGTGCCGACGTCTTCCAAGGGGCTTCTTTTGGAATACTTCCTTGCCTCCGCTAGTTTACTGGCTGTTCTAATTTTTGAAAAGTGGAACTCACTATAACAATAAAAGTTCACTATATATAGAATAACTGAACCACTACCGACTGAAATCTGTAGATTCGATATATTGCTAAAGCAGCCTAAAGTTTACTTTCTAAAAAATATTTTTCTTTTTTTCTGTATTTGAAGTTATGGGGTAACCAAAAATTTTCGCTGAAAGCGAGAGTTTTACCCCATTATACAGACAATAAAAAAACAATGTTATGTTTTTTCTTTTTTCTGCAGAATAACCAATAAACTAGCTCAGGAAGGAAACTATTCCAAAAGAAGCCCCTTGGAAGACGTTGGTACTTAATGAGCAGTTCCGCTAGAAGCGGGGCTGCGAATTTAGTACCATTACGTCTGGAACGGAGCGAAAGCGCGGCTTCGTTGGAATAGTTTCCTTCCTGAGCGAACCTTTGCTTAACATGTGCCAATCTCTAT
>CAJUHN010000091.1 GCA_910585935.1 uncultured Lachnospiraceae bacterium
GGGGCTGCGAATTTAGTATCCGTTACGTCTGGAACGGAGCGAGAGCGCGGCTTCGTTGGAATAAGTTCCCCTCTTAAGCGGAACATTACTCAATCATTAAAATTCTCTAAACCCCTTGTTTCCATGAATTGGATTTGTTAAAATATGACTATAATATTTAATAGGTTTGATAATGAAATCACAAAGGAAGGTATTTTATGGATAAAGAGAATTTATTAGCAAGTGATGTGGGATATCTAAAAGATGCATTAACTATTTTGAACGAGATTGAAAGTTCAAAAGAAACACAAAAAAACTTGAATCAGCAAATAAAGGAATTAGAAAAGAATATACAGACAAAAGAAAAAGCTTGTAATGATGAGATAGAATTTACAATGAAAAAGCGGAGAGAAGAAATAGCCTCTAGTTTTGATAAACAGATCAGAAAAGAGCAGGACAACATCAGAAAAATAAGAAATGATCGAGAGAAAGCTAAAAATAAAGGAATGCAAGGCAGAATAGAAATAGAAACAATGGATTTAAAGGGGGAAAACGATCAGATTACAACAGAAATAAAAGAAATTATAAAAGACAGTTCTCTTCTGAAAATCTGTGGATATAAAATCTTTTATATTTTGTTTTCTCCTAAAGGTATAGTAGAACTTTTGATTCTATTTCTCACGATGGCAGCGTTGCTTTTTGGACTTCCTTATGGAATTTTTTTATTACTTCCTACAAGCCGACCGATTTGGTTATTAGTCATTAGTTTTATTTTAAATATGCTATTTTTTGTAACATATCAGATGATTATGCAAAAAACAAAGGTAGTCAAAGGAAAGGAGATTGCTCATATAAAAGGTTTACAGGATAAAATCTCTGCAAATAATCATAAGATAAGAGCTGTTAAAAACTCTATATTAAAAGATAAAAATGAAAAAATATATGACTTAGAAAGTTTTGATAAACAATTAAAGGAATTAGAAGAGAATATAAGAAGTATCACAAAAGAAAAGCAAGAGGCATTAACTTCTTTTGAAGGAAGTACAAAAAATATGTTGATAGAAGAGATACAAGGCCGCTATCAAGGAGATATACAAGATTATCAGATAAAACAGGATAATGTATTAAAAGAGAGAAAAGGAGTGGAAGATTTCATTCGGGATAGGAATAAACATATGACAGCTTATTATGAAGCATTCCTTGGTAAGGATTATGTTACCAAGGAAGCTTTAGAGAATATGATTATTCTCATGGAGCAGGAAAAAGCTTCTACAGTAGCAGAAGCTCTTGCTCTCTATAAATCAGAGCGCTAAGAAGTCCCATGCTGATACAGTCCGCTAATGTCATCACAGTGGAAAGTCTTGTTGTTTGTAGAAGTAAATTATCTAACATTCCAGAAAAGTTTACAATACCAGTGATAAATATATCCCCTACCTCTGGTAAGTCTTTTTTGACACCTAATCCGGGTTTCAAACTTCCAGTGCCGATTGTGACATAACCAATATGAGAATAAGAGCCAAGAGAAGCATCCACAGCGATAACAAAAGCGTTTGGATGTTTTTTTTGTATTAATGAAATAGTATCATTTAAATTGACCGCATGAACGGGGTTGTCTAATGTCCCATAAATAGTGACAAAATTAGATTTACGTCTTGACAATTTATAGCCTATCAAAGGTCCTAAGCTGTCACCAGTAGAACGGTCAGTTCCTATACAGAGTAAAACCATAGGGGCTGTTGCTTTTGGATGAGTTTCGATTAAAGTTTTAAGCGTGCGCCCCAGTGCAAAACTTGCACCACGCTCTTTAGAGTTATAATAATAAATCAAACCTGAACCAACCTTTCTTAAATTTTGCGATGTTTCGCGAAAGAAGCACTGTTTTCAGTATTGACAGAGCAAAGAACTTTAATCTTTAAAATCATAGGTAAATTATGCCATACGACTACAAAAAAAGTATAAACTCTACAAGTCAGAAAAAGTAAAGATGTCAAATAAAAACAAAAAAACATAAAAATATGATATTTATGTAGAAATAAAATTATTTTTATACGACATAAAGTGATAAAATAAAAAAATACATTGTGTTATGATACATTTAAGCGGCGTGAAAAGGAAGTATGTTGCAGATGGTGAGTTATAAAATTTGGTGAGGTGCAGTAGTATGATAGAAATTATCTATAGTGAGGACACCAATGAGAAGGAAGAAAAATGCACGGACATCCGATTACCAAGAAACGTAAGACAAATAGGAAAGGGAAATGAAAATAAAAAGATTTATGTAGAGGACTATGTGATGACCTATATCGGAAGGATATGGGAAGTACCTAAAGTAGAACCAGCGATTGGAGTATTATTAGGGACGGTGAAACGAGCGGAGGGCGGTACATATTTATTTATATCTGGTGCTATTACCGTAAAAAATATCGTACAATCGGGAAAAGATATTATTTTTTCAGACGAAACATGGACAGAAATCTATGAAACCATGAAAAAATATTTCAACAATTTAGAAATAATGGGATGGTTTTTAGCTCGAAATGATTCCGCGTTTGAAATTGATGAAAGTTTATATAAAACACATATAGATAATTTTGCTGGTGTAGACAAGCTTTTATTGCTGGCAGATGTGAATGAAAAGGAAGAAGAATTTTATATTTTTAATAATGGACAGTTAGAAAAACAAGATGGTTATTATATTTATTATGAAAAAAATGAGCCTATGCAGGCTTATATGGTAGAACAAAAGCAAGGAAAATCTATAGAAGAAGTAAAAGAAGATACCGTTACAGAGAGCTATCGATCTATTATACAAGAAAGAAAAGAGAATACATCACAAAAGCGAATGGTAGGTATTTTATATAGTGCCTGTACCTTCTTAGCAGTAGTAATCCTAGCGATAGGAGTTACTATGATGAATAATTATGATAAGATGCGAAATATGGAAACGACATTAAATACATTGACGACAAATTTAATGGGAGAAAATAAAGAAACAAATGATGTTGTTGTAGCTAATAATACTATTGTAGATAAAGTAGATGGTTTGGTGGAAACCACACCTTCTTTAGAAAATCAATCTGATACAGAAGAAACAAAAGATACACAATCACAAGATACTATTTCAACAGAAACCACACAACCCCCTACAGAAGCGTCAGCTTCTACGGAGGTGGAAAGTCAACAGAGTGAAGTCATAAACTCTCAATCTCCTACAACACAAATAGAAAATACAAGTGGAAATTATCATATTGTTGCAGACGGAGAAACATTAATTTCTATCAGTTTAGATACTTATCAAACAGAAGCTATGGTGGAAAGCATTATGCAGGCTAATAACATAGTAGATGGAGATAAAATCTATCCTGGTCAAAAAATATACCTTCCATAAAATAAATTTATAGTGCTTTCTTAGAAAATATATTGTATAATCGTTATATTAAAAAACAGAGGTAAAAAGAATGGCGAATATACGAGAGAAAATAAAGGAAAGGCTATCATTTCTAAAAAACAAGAAAGAAAATCCCCCCATCAATATAGAAAGTGGAACAGAACAAAAAAAGAATATGATACAAAATATAAAAGAATTCTGGCAAGGGAAAAAGAAGATATTTTTATTAGCTGGAATCGCTATTATATTATTAGCTGTAGGTGTATATCGTTATTATCTTACGAAAAAGGTATTTACAGAATATAATACTATTTCGATATCAGAAACAGCGGATATAGCAAATAGTGAATATCTGGCATTTGGAGAATATTTGATTCGTTATACTCTAGACGGTATTTCTTGCCTAGACAAAAAAGGGAGTTTAATTTGGGGACAGGCGTATGAAATAAAAGCGCCTATTGTAGATATCTGTGGAGATTATGTAACAGTAGCGGCTCAAAGAGAAAATAGTATTTATGTTTTTAATAAATCTGGTTTCCAAGGAGAAATATCCACTTTATATCCGATTATTGATATTAAAGTGGCCAGACAAGGAGTAGTCGCGGTGGTTATGGAAGAATCTGGCACAAGTTATATAAAAATGTATGATGTATATGATGTAGGAGATGAAGAATTAATCACTATAAAATCAGATTTAGAAGGAAGGGGATATCCATTCGCAATAGCATTATCTCCAGATGGTAAAAAATTAGTGATATCCTCTTTGAATCTCACCAATAATAAAATAGAAAATATGATAGAATTTTATAATTTTTCTGAGGTGGGGCAAAACTATGAAGAAAAGTTAGTGGGAACTTTTTCGGAATTTGCAGATTCTCTTATTCCAGAAGTCGCATTTATAAATGATACTACAGTTTGTGCATTTACAGAAGATCAGATCGCTATTTTTTATATTAAAGAAATACCAGAGTTATTATTGACCATACCTTTAGAAGGAGAGGTGAAATCAGTATTTTATGACAATAAATATCTTGGTATCATTATGCCAGATAATGAAAGCGCTTTTGATAGTTTGTTTATATATGATATAAATGGAAATTGTATTTTAGAAAAGCAGCTCTATCAAGATTTTAAAAATATTTATTTCTGGGAAAATAATGTTGTATTATATAATTCCTATACTTGCCAGATCATTGGATTTGATGGAACAATAAGACTTGACTATACATTTGATAATGATATCGCTCTTTTAAAGCCTGTATCTTATACTAATTTTGTATGGGCGAGTTCTTCTTTTATCAGTGAAATCCATCTGAAATAATAGTTTGGTAATTTAATAACAGGATTGATTATGTGAGCGATTAAATTTTATAAAAAAGAAAAAGGCAAAAGACAAGGAGAAAGAAATTATGACAGTATCAATATTATTACTGATTGTTTTAGGGTTTTTAGCTCTATGCACTTGGAATGGATATCGCAAAGGGTTTTTAAAAATTGTATTATCTATGGTGGCTATGGTGGCTACTGTTATAATAGGTATTTGGATCAATCCTTATGTGAGCCAATTTTTAAAAGAACGTACTACTATGTATGAAACTTTACAGAAACATTCAGAAAGAATATTGGATGAAATGATCGGGGAAGAGTTGAAAAATGGGATTACATCTCGGACAGAACAAATGAATATAATAGAGAATTTGAATCTGCCAAAATCTATAAAGAAGATTTTGATAGAAAATAATAATAATGGAGCTTATCAGTTATTATCCGTAGATAATTTTGAAGGGTATATTAGCAATTATTTAGCTGGGGTAATGCTAAATTCTGTCGCATTTGTGGGAAGTTTTTTGATAGTGGGATTTCTTATTAAAATAGTATTTGTGATGGCAGATATTGTGGGAAGGATTCCGGGGATCAAAGGGTTGAATAAGATGATAGGAGGGGTGATAGGGTTTTTACAAGGGATTCTTATTTTATGGATTCTATGTTTAATAGTGACTGCATTTATAGGGACATCATGGGGGACGGATATCATGGAAGAGATACAGAAGAGCCAAATATTGAGTTTTATTTATAATCATAACTATTTATTAAAAGGAATGACGGATATTTTAAAGATGTTTCAATAGAAGGGTTGTGATTTCGCTTTCGCATAGGGCGAGGAAGTATTCCAACGAAGCCGCGCTTTCGCTCCGTTCCAGACGTAATGGACACTAAATTCGCTGTCCCGCTTCTTGCGGAACTGCTCATTAAGTGCCAACGTCTTCCAAGGGGCTTCTTTCGGAATACTTCCTCGCCCTATGCTACTTTATTGGCTGTTTGAGAAATGAGAAGTCCTTTGTATACATAGAATTTTGATGTTTAAGAATTGAAGGGTTAAAGTGTTTATTTAGTAGAATATTAAATAAATGTTGGTATATTTTAATGGTTAGTTTATGATTGATAATGAATTAATTTAAAATAAAGAGATATTTTTATAAGTATGAATTTGAAGAAAAGATATATATAAAGTTAAGAAAAAGCAGAAAATAAATGATGTTATACTTTATGAATCAAGTTATATTATAAAAACATCAAGCTCAGCGCAGTGGATTATGGGATAAACTAGCATAGGGAGGGAAGTATTCCGAAAGAAGCCCCTTGGAAGACGTTGGCACTTAATGAGCAGTTCCGCAAGAAGCGGGACGGCGAATTTAGTGTCCGCTACGTCTGGAACGGAGCGGGAGCGCGGCTTCGTTGGAATACTTCCCTCCCTATGCGAACCTTGGGTTATTCGGTGTAGTATTGGGCTTGGGCGTGCCATAATTTATAATATTTACCATCTTTATGGTTCATTAAACTGTCATGTGAGCCTTGTTGAATGATTGTGCCGTTGTCAAATACGGCAATTTCATTGCAGAATCGGCAGGAGGATAATCTGTGTGAGATGTAAATTGCGGTTTTATCATCTACGATTTCATTAAATTTGGAGTAGATTTCATATTCAGCTATAGGATCGAGTGCGGCTGTTGGTTCATCAAGTATAATAAATGGTGAATCTTTGTAAAGTGTTCGGGCAATGGCAATTTTTTGTGCTTCACCTCCTGATATTTCAATGCCTTTGTCATCAAAATCTTTATAAAGGCAGGTGTCAATGCCTTTTTTCAGGGTTTTAAGTCGTTCTGAAAAACCTGCGGATTCAAGACATTTGAGTACTCTGGATTCATTATATTTTGTACTTATTGCGATATTTTCTGCGAGTGAAAAACTGAGTAGTTTAAAATCTTGAAATATGATGGAGAATATGGACATATATTCATTGTAATTGTATTTTTGAATGTTTATGCCATTTAATAGTATTTCGCCTTCTGTGGGATCGTATAGACGGCAGAGCAGTTTTATGAAAGTTGTTTTACCGCTGCCGTTTTCGCCAACTACTGCTAAACGCTGACCAATCTTAAATTTCATGTTTACATGACGAAGGGCATAAGTATTGGTATTTGGGTATTGGAATGAAACGTTGCGGAATTCAATTTCATATTTTCGATCATTACGTTTTTCAATTGTCAGTGAACCTTTATACATATTGTGTGGGATATCAAGAAATTCAAATACAGTTTTTAAGTATGGTGTGTTATTGTGCATCTCTCCTAGTGTTTGTAAAAGTTTACTCAGGCTGTGGGAGAGTAGGGTGATAGCACTGATATATTGTGTTACTGAGCCTATGCCAAATGCACCAGCCCATGCTTTTAAACATACAAATAAGTAGATAATAGCTGTCAGTATGAAACCTATTGCTACACTGAGTGAATTCATAGGTGCATATTTTTTTTTGTATATAGGATATAGCAAATTGTAAGAAGAAACCGATTCATTGAGTTTAGATATACTGTATTCATTTTGATGATAGATTCTGACATCGGCTGCTCTGGAATAGCTTATCATTTCCAAATAATAAAACAGATATAGTCTATTTGTATATTTTATATTTTCTACAAAATCATTGTTCATAAGAAATGAATATGCTTTATTATGGCATAGAGGGGATAAAATTATTACAACAAACATAACAGCAACGATAAAAATAAGAAATAATGGGTTGCTAAGGTATTGCATAGAGATGTTGTTTTCTGGCACTTTTTTTATAAATAAACTGATTGATAGTGTGATAGAGCCAATAATGCCGAAAAGTGATCCTAAGATTTCTTCTGTCATTCCGAGGACTTTTCCGATTCCTGAGTTATTCCAGTTTTCATTTTGTTTTATTTGAGAGAGTTTGTCATGGGTTTTCTGATCATCAATATCACAAAAGTCCATATCTAGTAATTTATTGGTGAATATTTTTTCTTTTTTATAATAATATTCATTGTCATAAAATTCTTTCCACTTTTGAATGATGCCATCTATAACCGCAATTATCAGTGCTGAAATAAGTGAAAGTAAGACAAGGTTTTTTAATTCTTCTGGTCTGCGTTGGTTTGATAGTTCATTGATAAAGAGAGCGGATATATAGATGCCAATATATGGGATTAATGCGAAGTAAATAGCGGAAATAGATTTTGAAATAAATATCATGGGGCTGATTTTCCACCAAATTTTAATTGCACGAAAATGTAGAGAAAAAGTTTCGGCATATATAGTCTTTTTTTCTTTCCAAGTTTTCATCAAAATACAACCCCTTCCTTATAATATTTACTTTGAATGTGAAATAAATCGGCATATCCGCCGCCATTTTTTAATAATTCACTGTGAGTGCCTTCTTCTGCGATCTCACCATCTTTTAGGAATATGATCCTGTCACAAAAACGTGTGGAAGCTAGTCTGTGTGAAATGTAAATAGATGTTTTTCCTTTGGTGAGTTCGTTATATTTGTTGTAGATATCATTTTCTGCTATAGGATCAAGTGCGGCTGTTGGTTCGTCAAGTATCATCATGGGGGCATTTTTGTATAGTGCGCGTGCGAGCATGAAACGCTGTGTTTCACCTCCAGATAATTCTATTCCATCTTCATAAACTTTTTTGCCGATATTTGTATCATATTTATTTGGTAATTTTTCGATTTTTTTGGTTAATCCTGCGAGATGGATACATTTTTTTATACGTTTTATATCAATATTATCTTCTGTTTGTGCAATGTTGATTGTGATGGATGATTCTAATTGTGAGAATTGTTGTCCCACGGCAGAAAATAGTTTATAATAATCCTGTCTGTTGTATTGACGAATGTCTTTTCCATTTAATAATATTTCACCCTCTGTTGGATCGTAAAGACCAATGGCAAGACGAGTCAATGTGGTTTTTCCAGCACCATTTAAGCCTACAATGGCGAGCTTTTCACCGTTTTTAATTTTGAGGTTAATATTTTTGAGAGTATAATTATCAGTACTAGGATATTGGAAGGATACATTTTTAAATTCAATTTCATATTTATCTAAGTCTTTTTCATGAAGAGGTTTTCCATCTTCAAATTTGAATGGCTCAGGATATTCAAAAAATTCACGCATGACCGATATATCAAGGCTCTGATTATGCAAAGTATTAAAATTTTCAAGTATTCCGCTAATCCAGTTATTAAATCCGCCAACGGCTGAAAAATAAAGTAAAAACTGCGATGCAGAAAATTCATCCGTGAATACAAGATTTAAAAGATAGGCATAAGCGATACCATTTCTGATAAGCGCTAAAAATGCATCCAGAATATTTGCCCAGATGGTGATCTTTTTTTCACGGCGTATCAGGGATTGATATAGGGTGAGAAATTTTTTGTAAATTTCATCAATCCACGGGCGCATCTGGAAGATACGGATATCTTTTGCAAGAGTGTAGTCTTGTGATTTTTGATTGATATAGGATATGGGGTGACTATATTGAGCTTCCTCTTCTCTGTGCCGCCAGCGCCATGAGTTAATATGATTTGTTGCGAAATAGCTGATGAGGGAAGTAATAATGCAAATAAGAGCAATAACAGGATCTATATAGGTGAGCATAATAAGATAGATGATAAATCCGCCAATATTTTTTACTATTTGGATAAATGTATTCCATATAACTTCCGTTGCTGACATATTATTGTGTAGTGCATTTTTGGATTTTTCTATTAATTTTTGCACTTGTTGGTTTTCAAGATTACAATAGGAAGTGGTCAACTGCTTATTTAGCCACTTACCCATTAAATATTGAGCACGTATCATTACATATGAGTATCCGCTAAAGGATTCGATATATACTTTTAACGAATTGATTGTCATTTGAGCCAAAATAAAAATTAAAATTGTCAAGATTACATTATGGAGTAAAGCAGCATTTTCAATTTTTCCGAGTATGGTAGGGGAGATGAATAAGCTGATAAGATTATCTGCAATATTAAGTGCTGCTAGTAATAAACAGGTAAATAGAACAGATGGTTTGTAATCTGCTGCTACTTTTAACATATAACAAGTATTCTGCCACATATTATATTTGGGTTTATCTTGTTTCTTCTTTTTATTTTCCATTAGTTACAGAAACCTCCTTTTTATTTTTTTAGTACATTTGTAATATAGCAAAAAAAATCCCTAATTGTGAAAATCAGGGATGAATTGTTTGATTTTGAGGACGAACAATAGATTTTATTTTGAAGAGTGATGAGTGGAGCAGATGAGTATGTTTTATATTTTAATGCTTATATCGAGGAATGATTTTTTTGATGGTAGTAGAGTATTTAATGGTAGAATTAGTTTTGTGGCAATAAGATTTCGGTAGTGAATACGCCGTCTTCACTATTTCGGCTAATATATCCACTGTAACGTTTTATGATGGTATCGATTCGAACAAGCCCAAAGCCATGACCTTTACCTTTGGTAGTGGGAAATCTGCCATTGTATTTTTTCATCTTTTTGGAAGCGGTGAAGTTTGTAAATGAGATATAAAGTTGCGTATTTTTCATATCTATATATACTCGAATAATTCGTTGATTTTCGGGTAGAGGAAGACATGCCTCAATTGCATTGTCAAATAAATTGCCGATGATAATACAGAGGTCGAGTCCAGAACATGAGAGTTCAACAGGTACATGAGCATCAGCGATGATAGTAATATTTTTGGATTTTGCAAGGGAGATTTTGCTGTTAAAAATAGCATCTGTCATCTTATTTCCGGTTTTGATAGTGGTATCAATGGTATTAAGATCTGTGTCTAATTCATTTAAATATTTTTTGATGGATTCTATATCATCTGTGGCGGCATAGCTTTTTAGAACTTGGATATGATTGCGGTAATCATGTCGCCAACCTCGCATCTGCTGGTACATATTTTCAACTTCTGCATAATGTGTGTGTATCAGATTCATTTGGTACTGTGAAATATACCTATCAATTAATTTTTCAAAAAACATAGAAAAACCTCTCTAAAAATATTCAATCATGGCACGGTTTAGTTTCTCATAATAACCTCGTGAGATGGGAATAAGAGTGTTATTTTTTAGTGTAATAGTACCTTTTCCGATTTTTTTGACATAATGCAGATTGACGATATAGGATCTGCCGGTGCGTTGAAAGGAATGATCGAGTTTACTTTCTACCTCTTTTAATGTCTGCTTTATGATATATTCATTGTCTGCATGAAGTGTAACATAATTTCGCATGACTTCAATATATTTAATTTCATAAAGAGGAAGACGAATGGTTTCGCCATTTGATGAAAATATCAGCACTTTTTCTCTGTTTTTCAATCTTTCACAAGCTCGGTCGAGTACAGAAAATAGTTTTTTAGAATCAACTGGTTTCAGAAGATAATGAAGCGCTTCTACATCATATCCAGCAGCAATATATTCCATATATCCAGTGATAAATATAATCTGAATTTCATGATTTGATTCACGAATCTGTCTTGCGAGTTCAATGCCATTCATACCACTCATTTCTATATCCAATAGTATGATATCAGCGGATTTATCTTCGGCATAGTAAAATAAAAAGCTTTCTGCTGAAGGGAAGATAATCGTTTCAATAGAATGTGTATGCTGTTTTATATATTCATTAAGAAGTGTTTTGATAAAGCTAGATTGCTGTTCTTCATCATCACAAATTATAATTTTTAGATTCATAAATTTATTTTCTCCCTAACTATTGGCGGAACAGTTTCATTAAGATTTTTGAAAATAATATCACAAAACCAATTTTTGAGGTACTTTACTTCCTGACACTTATAGTAAACTCAATTTATATAATACTTCATAACTTTATAGTAAAATAATATTAGCAAATAATCCTATTTTCGTCAATCTAGAAAAAAATAGTATTCCCAGTATGAAAAGGAAAAAATTTGATTGTTTATACAGAAAAAGGTTATTTTCCCTTGCAATTTTTAATATGTGCTTTTAGCTTTTTTATAGCTCAATCATAATGGCTGGCTGTAGCACTAACAAAATATGAGCCTAATGGACTGCTGCCAGCCCATTTGTATATGCCTTTTGAAAATAGTTCTTCATTAGAAAATGTTTCTGCTAAATGTAATACTTCATTGTGCGTTTTTTCAAGCATTTCCTTTGCTTCTTTTAATGATGTATTTTGATGCTTTTTCCAAAACTCTACATTCATATCACCATATGTTTTCCAGTTATATGGTAGAGGAATGAATGGTTTAGTATCTCCGCTTTGATTGGAATGTACCCAATTTAATAAAAGCTGATGCCATTCATACAAATGAATTGTACTGTAATTATTTTTTCCAGCGTTTTAATGTTGGAAACCATTCAAACATAATTTTTCTTGCTTCTTTTTCATTTATATTTGGATTAGCGGCAACCATATGAGGGACACATACCTCAATCATTTCTTTCATTGTGCCCTTAAAAGTAAATTTACCATTCTCAAAACAATACTTACAATAATCCTCATTTTTGCTTCCATCGGCATTTGTTCCATATAGTTTATTTGTATCTCCCATAGGCATACCACAGCACTGACAAAATTTTTGATTCATCTCATTCAATTTTCTTACCTCCATTGTTTAATATGTTTTAAGGTTTTGTATAACTATCTTGATGTTGTATTTAATATAACACATATATCTTGACATCTTCTGTCAAGGTTTATTTTTTTATAAATTTTTTTCCAATAGATTTTGAACAAAGGGTCGCATGGGCAAGGTTGCCTATTCCAACGAAACCGCGCTCTCGCTCCGTTCCAGACGTAGTGGTACTAAATTCGCAGCCCCTAACAGGACTGCTCATTAACGGGCAAGCGTCTTCCAAGGGGTTTCTTTTGGAATAGGCAACCTTGTCCATGCTAATTTCTCGATAGTTTTAAGGTCTTGATAGATAAGTTAACTCGTTGTGCTAGTTCATTTGAAAGCGGGAATCTATAAAGATATTTTTTTAGCTTCTATTCTGCACAAGTAAAAAATTTTATCTTATGAGTATTATTTACTTGTATAAATTAGGAAGTTCAAAAGAAATACTTTTATAAATTCCAATTTTCAAGTGAACTGGCACGATGAGTTAAATGAAGTGAGTCAACGAACTAGCGGAGGCAAGGAAGTATTCCAAAAGAAGCCCTTTGGAAGACGTTGGTACTTAATAAGCGGTGCGGTTACGCGCCGAGAATTTAGTACCACTACGTCTGGAACGGAGCGAGAGCGCGGCTTCGTTGGAATACTTCCTTGCCGTAGCGAACCTTTGTTTTTTATGTAGGTCAAAATATGGTGAATCATATAAACACAGATTAATTTGTACAAATTTTATTTTCAAAACTGTAAGTGTATTTAGAGATTGTTCTTATTATAATTTAATTATAAATTAAAATTTATGGTTGACAAGTGAGATATAATATGGTATATTAATTTCTGCTCGTGATGAGTGGAATATTCAGGAAAGTCAAGAATAAAAAAATTTTAAAAAGTGCTTGACAGGAAGAAATGAATGTGATAGGATATAAGAGTTGCTGGTGA
>CAJUHN010000092.1 GCA_910585935.1 uncultured Lachnospiraceae bacterium
GCTCATTAAGTGCCGACGTCTTCCAAGGGGCTTCTTATGGAAATACTTCCTTGCCTTAGCTAGTTTATTGGCACTTCTACCGTGTGGTCAACTTAAGCATAGATAAATATATCTTGAAAATTAGTATCATAAAAGTGGTTCTTACTGTTATAGTTTTAAAGTGAAAAAATTCTTAAATTGACTACATTGAACGCTTCTAGAGAAATTAAATGGAAAAAATCATATAGGTATTTTAAATTTTTTTATTATCTGTATAATAAAAGTAGATTTAAGAAAAAAGTATAGGAAAAATGTTGAAATCAAGAGAGAAGATAAAATTTTACATTTTATTATCTTGGAAAATATTCGATAAGAATAGCTACTTTTATGTTCTATTAGAGAAATTATCCCTGTTTTATCTTGAATTTTCAGCATTTTCCGATACTTTTTTCTTAAGTTTGTGCTTATGTGAGTGAATCCTTGCCTTTCAGCAAAACCTTATAGTTTCAAATATATAAAAAAGAAAAATAATTTTTAGAAAATAAACTTTAGATTACTTTTGGGTTTTGTAAACTTGCCTATGCTGTAAATTAGCACAGGAACAGATAGCTATTCCGAAAGAAACCCCTTGGAAGACGTTGGCACTTAATGAGCAGTTCCGCAAGAAGCGGAGCTGCGAATTTAGTGTCCGCTACGTCTGGAACGGAGCGAGAGCGCGGTTTCGTTGGAATAGCTATCTGTTCCTGTGCGAACCTTTTGATAAAATGTTTCACATGATTTTTTTAAAAAAAGAATATATGTTATATTTTAGATTGGAAAGTGAAATAAAAAAAAAGATAAAACCTTAAATATTATCATAATTTAAAAAAAATATTTTTATGTATAAAAAAAAGAACAAAATAATACCAGTGTGAAATTTTTAAATTACCATATACTAAAAAGGAAGTATCGAAAAAAGATACATCCTTTTTTTTATGTGAGTAATAATCTGAACTGAGATAGAAATATTTCAATTTGATGAATACCACGATATAGAGTAAGATTTCTACTCAATGATAATAGAATATCATTTATTTTTAAAAACGAATAAATAAGGCAGATGGAGGGCTGAAAGATGAGCAGAAGAATTTGGTATCGAAGAATTCTTTATATGGTATTAATCGTTGGTTGTATTTATACAGGATTTGTGATTTATTCTTATATTGATCGCATTATACCAGATAAAATTCATATTGTTGTAGATGAAGAGGAAGAATTTAATTTTCAGCTTCCGATAGAAGCCAAAATAGAATCAGATAATGCAGAGGTTTCTTTTACAAATGCATCTAATATTCCTTCTAATCAGATTACAGTTAATCTAAATGAAGCGTTTTCTTTAAAGTCGAAAAAAACAGGAAATTATCAAATACAGATGAAACTATTTGGATTTCTTCCAATTAAGAGTATAGATGTTTCTGTAATTGAACAAACACAAGTGATTCCATGTGGATTTCCAGTGGGGATTTATTTAGAAACAGATGGAATTTTAGTAGTTGGTTCTGCAAAAGTGGTAGATCTACATGGAACAATTATGGAGCCTGCCTATATGGTGGTAAAATCAGGAGATTATATTAAAAAGATAAATGGAGAAACCGTAAATAGCAAAGAAGAAATGATAAAAAAAGTAAAAGATTCTGGCGGAAAAGAAATGATTTTGACAATTAGAAGAAATGAAGAAGAAATGAATGTAAAAATTACACCAGTAGAAACAGAGCCAGAAGAATATAAGTTAGGAATCTGGGTGAGAGATGATGCACAAGGGATAGGTACTTTAACTTATCTTACGGCACAGGGAGAATTTGGAGGATTAGGACATGGAGTGAGTGATGTGGACACGGGAATGTTATTAGAAGCGTGTGGCGGAAAATTATATGAGGCTAGAATTTTATCTATCATAAAAGGAGAAGCAGGGACTCCGGGCGGTTTATCTGGAGTGATTAATTATAATGAAAAGGCTGTATTAGGAGAAATTACAAAAAATACTTCTCAGGGGATTTTTGGAAAAGCTTCTTTTGAGTTGAGAAATATAGTTGGGAGTGAAGCAATGGACATCGGATTAAGACAAGAAGTGAAACTAGGAGAGGCATATGTTCGATGTAAAATAGAGGGTGAAATGAAAGATTATAAGATTCTTATTACAAAAATCGATAATTCTAGTCATAATTTGAATAAAGGAATGGAGATTAAAATTGTAGATGAAGAATTATTAGAAAAAACAAATGGAATTGTACAAGGGATGAGTGGTAGCCCTATTATTCAAAATGGAAAGCTGATTGGAGCGGTAACACATGTATTTGTGCAAGATTCAACAAAAGGATACGGAATTTTTATAGAAAATATGTTAAGTAGTTCAGAGGATAAATAGATATTGTTGACATTAAGGTCAAAATGGGTAAAAAAATCGTAATATGTCGATTTAAGAAGACAGAATAGGATTGTAAATATTTTATTATATGAGTATAATAAAGATGGTAATTACAATTTGAGCCAAAAAGTAAATTAAGAGAGGGAGTAAAAGCCTATGGAAAAATTAAATGTTGCAATTGCGGATGATAATGAAAAAATAGTAGAACAATTGAGCAGAATTTTGAGTCAAGATGAAGATATCATCATTGTAGGACGGGCTAATGATGGAGTAGAAGCTTATGAGGTAATTAAGGAGAAAAAGCCGGATATTGTATTATTAGATATTATTATGCCAAAATTAGATGGTCTTACTTTGATGGAAAAGATTAATCAAGAACAAAATGTAGAAAAAAGACCTCAATTTATCATTATTTCTGCTATTGGACAAGAATCTATTACAGAAAATGCTTTTGCATTAGGGGCGAAATTCTATATTATGAAACCATTTGAAGAAGAAGTGGTTTTAAATCGGGTGAGAAATATGAGGGGAAAAGAAGTACTGAAGGGACAGGAAAAACAAGTAAAGATCTATGAACAAAAGATACGAAAAGAGGATCGCGATCTGGAAGCTGATGTTACAGAAATTATTCACGAGATCGGAGTGCCCGCTCATATTAAGGGCTATCAATATCTGAGAGATGCTATTATGATGTCAGTCAATGATATTGAAATGTTAAATTCTATTACTAAGGTTTTATATCCTAGTATTGCAAAGAAAAATCAGACTACAGCGAGTCGTGTAGAAAGAGCGATTAGACATGCGATTGAAGTAGCATGGAGCAGAGGAAGAGTGGATACGATAGACGAATTATTTGGATATACAGTAAATAATAAAAAGGGAAAACCTACAAATTCTGAATTTATTGCTTTAATTTCTGATAAAATCCGTTTACAGTCAAAATTATTATAATACATAAAATTCATTTCGCTACCATAGACATGATAAAAAAATTATGGTACAATTTAAGACATATATAATTTATATAAAGATTTAACCTTTAATAGTAAGGAAACAATCTAAACTACTCATATACCATTATTTTATTATAATAAACTAGATGGAAAACATAATAACATTTATTTCTTACTAATATAATTAGGTTGAAACAATATAACTGGGAGGTAAGCGGAATGAAAAAAGTATTATTTGCGGCATCAGAAGCCGTACCTTTTATTAAAACAGGAGGACTAGCAGATGTAGTGGGTTCGCTGCCCAAATGCTTCAATAAAGAAGAATTTGATGTCAGAGTTATTCTTCCAAAGTATGCCTGCATAGGAGAACAGTGGAAATCAAAAATGGTTTATAAGACACACTTTTATATGGATCTGGCTTGGAGAAATCAATATGTTGGTATTTTTGAATTAGAGCATGATGGTGTTTTATTTTATTTTATCGATAATGAGTATTATTTTAATGGTGCAAAGCCATATGGTGACACAAAATGGGACATTGAAAAGTTTACTTTCTTTTCTAAAGCAGTATTATCTTCTTTGCCTGTGATAGGATTCCAGCCAGATATCATTCATTGCCATGATTGGCAAACAGGTCTTATTCCCGTCTATATGAAAGAGCGTTTTCGAGAGGGAGAATTCTTTTGGAATATGAAATCAATTATGACGATTCATAATCTGAAGTTTCAAGGTATTTGGGATATTAAGACAGTGAAAGATTTTACAGGACTGCCCGCTTATTATTTCACTCCAGATAAATTAGAATCTTATAAAGATGCGAATTTATTAAAAGGCGGGATTGTATATGCAGATTATGTGACAACAGTTAGCGATACTTATGCAGAAGAAATAAAGACTCCATTTTATGGAGAAGGACTAGATGGATTGATGTGCGCACGCGCAAATTGTCTAAAGGGAATTGTAAATGGAATCGATTATAATGAATATAATCCGAAAACAGATTCATTTATTCCATTCAAATATAATGAGAGAACATTCCGTAAAGAAAAATGTAAAAATAAAAAAGCATTACAGGAAGAGTTAGGATTAGAAGTCAATGATAAAACATTTATGTTAGGAATTGTTTCTAGACTGACGGATCAAAAAGGATTAGATTTAGTACAGTGTGTGATAGAAGAAATCTGTCAAGATGGACTTCAGTTTGTTATATTAGGAACAGGAGAAACAAAATATGAAAATATGTTCCGCCATTATGATTGGAAATATAATAATAAAGTATCTGCAAATATTTATTATTCCGATCCTATGTCACATAAGATATATGCAGCATGTGATGCATTTTTGATGCCATCTCTTTTTGAGCCTTGCGGTCTTAGTCAGTTGATGAGTTTGAGATATGGGACAGTGCCAATTGTCAGAGAAACAGGCGGTTTAAAGGATACCGTTATTCCTTATAATGAATATGAGAGCTCTGGAACAGGATTTTCTTTTGCGAACTATAATGCACATGAGATGTTAAATGCGATTCGCTATGCGGAAAAAATATACTATGACAATAAACGAGAATGGAATAAATTAATAGATAGAGGTATGACACAGGATTATTCTTGGAATTCTTCTGCAAGAAAATATGAGGAGCTATATTATCAATTATAAGAAAAATTAGCAGAGTATAATTTCCTCCTTTTTGAAGATAATAAAAGAGTAAGCAAAAACTTTAATCCAATTCAAAAGGAGGTTATATTTTATGTCGAATCTAACCGAACTAGAACTGCAAAATTTAAGACACTTAATTATGGGGTATGACAACAGCCATTGTAAAATGACGAATTATGCCGATGAAGCTACTGACCAGAATGTAAAGCAATTTTTTCAGAAATCAGCACAATCTGCTATGGAAACAAAACAACAACTTATGAAGTTTTTACAGTAAGTAAAGAAAGGATAGGTGTGAGTATGGAAGAAAAAGTGATGGTAGTAGATGCTTTAGAAAGCATAAATGCGAATTTATCAAAATATGGAGAAATGATTCCTCAGACAGATAATACAGAATTAAAACAAACTTTAAAACAAATCAGAAATCAATGCGAGATGTCTCAAGAAGAATTATATGAAATTGCTAGAAGTAAAAGCTATTATATACCAGCTGCTAAGGCTTCTGAAGAAGAAATAAAACAAGTCCGCAGTATTTTTACAGCATAATATAGAATAAAATTTTTCAAATGCCTTAGTTTATATGGCAAAATAGAATTCTCCTTTTAGAAAAAAGAAACTGTATTTTTTAGATTATTACAAAAAAGAAAGATAAGAATCTTATATTTTGTAATAATCTTAAAAAATACAGTTTCTTTTTGCAATCTAAGTTCTTATTTAAGAAAAAGAAATACTATGATTTAGATACAAAAAAATATAAGATTTTATAAAGATTTTTAAAGATTAATGAAAAATAGTTCCTTTCTGTTTAGAAATATGTTATGATAAAAAATAGAAATTTAATAAAATATAAAATAAACAAAATAAAGAAAGTTTCATAAAATAAAAAGAGTTTGTAGTTTTTTAAAGAAAGGAAGCCTGTTATGACAGAAATAGTTAGTAAAAATCCTATAAAAGGTAAGATTATAAAAAGCATTTATGAGGAAGAATGGGGAAAAAATGAAGAGAGTTTATCTGATAAAGAATATGTAGAATGTGTAGAAGATATTTTACAAAATAGGCTTTTTCAATCCATGAATCAATATTTACAACATGGATGTACTACAACATTAACACATTGCTTACATGTTTCTTATTTGAGCTATCGGATTTGCAAAAGATATGGGTTAGATTATGTTTCAGCAGCTAGAGGCGGATTATTACATGATTTTTATTTATATGATTGGCATACATATGCCAAAGAAACAGGACAACATTTTCACGGATTTTTTCATCCAAGAATAGCGTTGAATAATGCGATTCAGACTTTTCAATTAAATGAAGTAGAAAAAGATATTATTTTAAAACATATGTGGCCGCTTACGATTATTCCACCAAAAACATGGGAAGGATTTGTAGTAATGTATGTGGATAAACATTGTGGATTGATAGAAACTATTATGAGATTTAAAAAGAAACAAACGATATTGACAAATAGTTTTTCTAAATAAGATTAAGAGAATATTTTTATAGGTTAGAAAAATAGCATTGTGAAAATGATAAAAATACAGGAGAAAAAGTTTTTGAGGACATTTTGACAGAGGTTCGCGCAAGAAAGAGACTATTCCAACGAAGCCGCGCTTTCGCTCCGTTCCAGACGTAGTGGTACTAAATTCGCCGAACCCTGTGGGTTCGCTCATTAAGTGCCAACGTCTTCCAAGGGGCTTCTTTTGGAATAGTTTCTTTCCTGTGCTAGTTTGTAGTATGGAGGAGTTTGCGAGGTGTGATGGCAGCTATTGTGATAAATAATAGAGGTTATTTAGGTTATAGGAATAAAGATAAAAAGGTAAAAATTTTATTTTTTTGTAGATAGTATGTATCTATTCCTAGAATAGCCAACAAAGTAGCAGCGACAAGGAACAATTCCAAAAGAAGCCCCTTGGAAGACGTTGGCACTTAATGAGCGGTGCGGTCACGCGCCGAGAATTTAGTGTCCATTACGTCTGGAACGGAGCGAAAGCGCGGCTTCGTTGGAATGTTCCTTGCCGCTTGCGAACCTTTTGTGAAAATGTTTCTTAAACAATGATTTCTTTGTCTTGGTTAGTTTATACTATATAGAATATAGAAAGGAATTGAAAGAATGAGCTTTATGGAACAATTTTCTTTTCTAGAGGAAATAGGAAAAAATAGATTATTAATAAGTGCATTAATAGGGTGGCTTAGTGCCCAAATACTAAAGACGCTTATAAATTTATTATTGACAAAACAATTTCGAGCAGAGAGGTTAATCGGGTCTGGGGGTATGCCAAGCTCTCATTCTGCTACTGTTTGCGCTCTTTTAGTATCAGCAGGTATACTTTATGGGTGTGCATCTGCTGAGTTCGCTATTTCTTTTGTTATGGGAATTATTGTGATGTATGATGCGATGGGTGTGCGAAGAGAAACTGGAAAACAAGCCAAACTTTTAAATCTTATGGTTCGCACTTTTCAGCATGAACATAAAGAACTGCCGGAAAAATTATTAAAGGAATATATAGGACATACCCCTTTACAGGTGTTTGCAGGAGCTGTATTAGGAATTATAATTGGCATTTTATGTTGTTATTAAAAAATAGAAAAGAGTTTAAAGGTAGGAGAAGAAGGAAATGTGGGAAATACAGATTTTAGGAACAGATGTCTATCATATTGTCCAGTGGTTTTTTATTTATAGCATATTAGGCTGGGTAGTGGAATCTATTTATATGTCTTTTTGTAATAAAAAATGGACGAATCGAGGCTTTATTCATGGACCTATCTGTCCAATTTATGGAGTAGGAGCATTGACGGTATATTTTATTTTAAAACCGTTTTCTCATAATTATATTATTCTTTATTTTTGTGGAACAATATTAGCTACTACATTAGAATATATTACAGCGATTATTATGCAGAAGATATTTGGATGCATTTGGTGGGATTATAATGATAAGCCTTTTAATTATAAGGGGATTTTGTGTCTGGAAAGCAGTATCGCTTGGGGATTTTATACCATATTTTTATTTGCATTTCTTCATAAGTGGGCGAATATGATTTTAGGATTATATAGTAGAAGGACAGGAGAAGTTTTAGCTACTATTTTGATTGTTTATTATATAGCGGATTTTATTATCAGTCTGATAGGAGCGATTGATTTAAATGAGAAGTTAAAAAAACTTTCTTCTATTATAGACGAAATACAACAACATTTACACTATAGAAATATACATTTGAATAAAGAGGTAATAAGAGAGAAATTAGACAATGAACCGAAAGAAAATGAAAAAATACAATTAGAAGATAAAAATTTAAAGAAGCTTTCAGAACAATATACCAAAGAGCGTTCTCACAATTTCTTTTTATCTAAACATTTTATTAAATCTTATCAAGCATTTCGAGTTTGGGGAAGAAAAGAGATGGAAAAAGAGAACTGTCAAGAGGAAGAGGTAGTAAAAGCAGAGATGGAAGTGAAAGAAAGGAATAGTTAGAAAATATTTTTTATTAAATGTACCAAGAACACTCGTGACTTTAGTCATAAGTGGTTTAGAGAATAGGTTATAAATTAGAGAAAGAAAAGAGTGATTTCAACGAAGAAGAAAAGACGTTGAAATCGCTTTTTTCTTAATGTTAGTTTTTCCGTTTGTATTTTTCAAAATATCTTTTATTTTTTATTTTGAAGAAAAGAGTTTTAACCTCATCAAGGAAGTCCCCCGCTTCTAAGCCGCCAAGACGAAAGCGGTGGGTTGGGACTTCCTTGTTTCCGTGGGAGTGCAGACTCCCACGGAAAAGCTGCGATAGCAGCTATGAGGTTATGAGCAAGTAGCGAAGCGGATTGCGAATATCCGATTTGACTATAAGTTGATGGAAGGTCAAAGGCTATATTAGTGTGATATTTTGAATGTCAGGGGATACTAACATAGAATAATTAGTATGATAAATGACAAAACCGGGCTTTGCACCAGCTACTTTTTTTATATTTTTCCTTTCTGTATAATCGATTTCTACTTTTTCATTTCCACGACCTTTTGAATAAAAAGCAGCTAAACGAGCGGCTTCTTCAAAGGTTTTATCAGGCAAATCCTTTCCTTGTGTTTTTACAATGACATGTGAACCGGGGATGCCTTTGGCATGAAACCACCAGTCATTTCCAGTGGCTAATTGAAAAGTGATATCTTCATTTTGAAAGTTATTTTTGCCTACATAGATGTGAAAGCCATCACTGGAAAGATAGTGAAAAGGTTTACTGGTTATTTTTTGTTTTTTGGCGGTATATTTGCGGCGAATATAGCCATATTCTATAAGTTCTTCTTTGATTTCCTGTAAGTCTTCTTCTAGTAAGGCGATATCTAAAGCAGTAGCGATAGATTCTAGATGGGTAATTTCTTCTTTAGTTTCTTTGCTATATTCAGAAAGTGCTTCATAGGTTCTCTTTAACTTTCCATATTTATCAAAATATCGTTTGGCATTTTCTTGTGCGGAAAAGTCAGGGTCTAATGGAATTTTAATAAGAGTGTTGTTGTCATAATAATTAAAAGCTTCTAACTCTTTTGCGCCTTCTTTTATATTGTAGCCATAAGTATAAAGAAGTTCCCCATATAGTTTGTAGTTATCTCGTTTTTCGGTATCTTTTAACTGTTTTAATTGTAAATCATATTTTTTTCGGTTTCTTTCTAAGGCTGTCTGTACGATTTTTCTTAAATCAGAAGATTTTTGACGAATACGAGTTAAAGTGTTTTTGGAAGCATAGTAAGTTTCTAATACTTGACTGATGCTAGAATAAGTTTTAGAAGAAAATTCCTGATAGATGGTGAGTGGTAAACTGGAAAATTCTATAGGTTCTCTTTCTTTATAAAAGATAATAGGGCTATATTCTTTTTTCTTTATTTTATCGATGACGTTTTGGAAAGCATGATAGAGATGAACTCTTTCCACTTCGGATAAGGTATTTGCGGGAACAGCAGAGTCTAAGTTTGTTTCATAACAAATTTCTTCTGCTATGATGGGACTTATTCCTGTTAAGCTTTTATAGATTGCTTGGGAAAGGGGCATAGGTTTTGAGAGTATTTTATCATAAAAGGTGTCTTCTTTTAGGGTGAGAGGGTCAAATTTTTCTTGTGTATCTGGAATAAAATAAGAGCGTCCAGGAAGTACTTCCCGGACGGAACTCATCTGAGAAGAAACATGTTTGATGCTGTCGATGATGAGGTCATCATCTCGAAATATAATATTGCTATGCTTTCCCATTAATTCAATGGTGAGAAATTTTTGGCATAAATCTCCCATATCATTTAAGTGTTCTATTTCAAAATGAATGATTCTCTCTAAGCTTGGCTGAGTGATAGAGATGATTTTGCCTCCATTGAGATGCTTTCTTAAAAGCATACAAAAATTGGGAGCAGTCATAGGATTTACCTTCGATTCTTGTGTTAAATAAATCAGAGGCAGAGAAGCTCCAGCAGATAATAATAGTTTATATTGGGTTTTATTATTTTTTATAGTAAGTAATAATTCATCAAGCTCAGGCTGAGCAATTTTACTGATGCGACCATTTAAGATAGTTTGATTTAATTCTTCTACTATATTAGAAATAACGATTCCATCTAATGCCATAAAAAAACTCCCTTCTGTTTTTATTACAATAAGCTGATTCAAAGTGTTTCAGCATTTGTTATTTATAGCCAGTCCACAAAGAGGAATGGCGTTTTTTTATGCTAAAGACCTATACATAAGAAGTATACCACAAAGAGGAGGCACAGGTTATGCAACGAGTAGAGGGTTATTTTTCTACTCGATTAGATAAAATAGAGTATAACAGATTTTTCAAAAAAAAACTATGGATTTTAGGAAAATATAGAGAAAACTTTACAAAGGGCATGAAAATTTAACTATTAACAAGTCAGGGAAAATATGCTAAAATAAAAAAAGACAGGATGACAAAGAGGAAAGAAAGGTGGAAATATATGTTAATTATTGGAAGTCATATCTCTTTTTCAAAAGGTTATGAAGATATGGGGAAACAGGCGGTAGAATTAGGAGCGAATACTTTCGCCTTTTTTACTAGAAATCCACGAGGAGGAAGTATTAAAGCGCTGGATGTAAAAGATGCAAAGAGATTTGTAGAATTTGCGAAAGAGAATAATTTTGGGAAAATTGTAGCACATGCTCCTTATACCATGAATCCATGTGCACAAAAAGAAGAATTGAGAAAATTTGCAAAAGAAGCGATGGCAGAAGACTTATCGAGAATGGAGAATATACCGGGAAATTATTATAATTTTCATCCCGGAAGCCATGTAGGACAAGGAGAAAAGATAGGAATTGAGTATATTGCAGAGTTATTAAATGAAGTTTTAAAATCAGATCAATCTACTACTGTGTTGTTAGAAACAATGGCAGGAAAAGGAACAGAAATAGGAAAAAGTTTTGAACAAATACAACAGATTTTAGAAAAAGTGGAATTGCAGGATAAAATAGGAGTCTGTATGGATACTTGTCATATATGGGATGCAGGGTATGATATAGTAGAGGATTTAGATGGAGTGCTGAAGCAATTTGATGAAATCATAGGGCTTTATCGTCTTAAGGCAGTTCATTTAAATGACAGTATGAATGTAAGAGGAAGTAAAAAAGACAGACATGCGAAAATTGGAGAAGGAATGATAGGAAAAGAAACTTTGGTGAGCGTGATTAACCATCCATTGCTGAAAGGGCTTCCTTTTATTTTAGAAACACCAAATGAGATAGAAGGATGGAAGAAAGAGATTAAGATGTTAAAAGAGGAATATAAGGAGAAGTAAAAATGAAAGATACATTACTTGATTTAAAAACAAGGAGAAGTATTAGAAGCTTTAAAACAGAACAGATTCAAGAGGAAGTTTTAAAAGCTATTTTGGAAGCAGGTATGTATGCGCCTACAGGTATGAATGTACAATCGCCATTAATGGTAGTGGTACAAGAGAAAGAACAAATAAAAAAATTATCAGAGTTAAATGCAAAGGTGATGGGAACTCAGACAGATCCATTTTATGGCGCGCCTACTGTGGTGATTGTATTTGCGGATAAGAATCGAAGAACTTATATAGAAGATGGAAGTCTTGTGATGGGAAATTTAATGAATGCAGCACATGCTTTGGGAATCGGATCTTGTTGGATACATCGAGCACGAGAAGTGTTTGAATCAGAGGAAGGAAGAAAGATTGCCAGAGAATGGGGAGTTTCAGAGAATTATATCGGGATAGGGAATTGTGTTCTTGGCTATGTAGAAGGAGATTATCCAGAAACAAAGCCTAGAAAAGAAAATTATATCATATATGCAGATAAAAAGAAAAGATAAGAAAATATCCCCGCCTTTTGTTTTAAATAGTGATAAGGCGGGGGTATATTTTATATATAGAAGAACAATGGAAAATGGAATGGAGGAAGAAATGAAATATCAGGCATATTTATTTGATTTTGATTATACATTGGCAAATTCAGAAAAGGGAATTTTAGGCTGTTTTCGATATGTGCTGCAGAAATATCAATATCAAGGAATTTCTGACGAGGAGATTAAAAAAACAATTGGTATGACATTAAAAGATGCATTTAGAAAGTTGACAAAAGTAGAAGATGAAGACATTATAAGTGAATATCAAACAGTTTATAGAAAAAAAGCAGATGAAATTATGAATAAAAATACAGTAATTTTTCCTTCTGTTCCAGAAGTTTTAAAAACACTTTCTAAAAATGGAAAAAATGTGATGATTGTTTCTACAAAAGGAAGAGAAAGAATAGAGGAATTTTTTGAAATAGTAGGATTAAAACAAGAGATAGATTTTATTTTGGGTGGGGAAGATGTGAAAAAAGCAAAGCCGAATCCAGAGGGGATTTTGACAGTGATAGAAAGATTTGGATTACAAAGGGAAGAAGTTTTATATATAGGGGATAGTGTAATCGATGCACAGGCAGCACAAAAAGCAGGGGTAGATTTTGTTGGGGTTACATCGGGAGTGACAACAACAGAAGAGTTAGAACAGTTTTCACATGTTATGATATTAAAAGATATAAAGGGGATTTTAGAAATATAGGGGATAAATAAAATAATTTGTTATAGGTATGGATTTAGGGAAATAGGTTGGGAGAACATTTTTGACAAAGGGGCGCTAAGACAAGGAATATTCCAACGAAGCCGCGCTTTCGCTCCGTTCCAGACGTAATGGTACTAAATTC
>CAJUHN010000093.1 GCA_910585935.1 uncultured Lachnospiraceae bacterium
TGGAAGACGTTGGTACTTAATAAGCAGTTCCGTTAGGGGCTGCGAATTTAGTACCATTACGTCTGGAACGGAGCGAGAGCGCGGCTTCGTTGGAACATTCCTCGCCGTAGCGACCTTTTGTCTTCCAAACAACCTGAACTATATTTTTGCTATGAAAGAGCTAAAAGATTTGATTGACATGAAGGGAGTATTATAGTATATTCTATAAGTAATAAGAGCTTTTTTTAGAATCTAATTTTAAATCAAATACATTTTCTATTTTTATTATAATCTATAAATTTCTCATAAAGATGTCATATTCATAAAGATGAAAAATAGTAATTCTTTTATTATAATCCCTTATTTAAGTAATCATAAAAATAGTTTTTTATAAGATAATCCTTTGCTTTTTTAAAGTTAGAATAATTTATAAATAAAGAACTATATCTGAATTTTTATGTTCTAAAATTTATATTAATTTACATTCTCTAAATTTAGAATACCCATAAATAGCAAAAAATGGAGGATATAAGATGACAGAAAAGGAGTTAGTCTATTTTCTTAAATACCACAAAAATATAAGAAAAAGTATAAAAGTGACAAAACAGCAGTTTTATACTGAGATGGAAGGAAAAGGGAATAATATCTATCAACTATCTTTAACAGAACAAGATGGAATAGAAAGTTATGATAAAATAAATAATTATTTCCATAAAATATTAGAAATTATAGTAAAATATGAACGAATACAAGAAAACTATCTAGATGATTTAGAAAGTATGTTTTATTTATTAACAGCAGAAGAACAGTGTCTAAATACAATATTTACCTGTATTTATCAAATGAAAGAACCAGAAAGGGGAATTTTGATTTTATTATATATAAAAAATGAAAAATGGGAGAGTATTTGCAGTGGTTTGGATATTTCAAGCACTCAGCTATGCAGAATACGAAAAGAAGCTCTGACAAATTTAATCGATCTTTATCATTTATCAACTAAGAAAAAAGAAAAACAATGGATAAAAGAAGGAGAGAAATTTCTTATTCGAGAATTTTTAAAACCATCAGATGAAAATATGACTGACTTAGAAGTGGATTGGAGGGAACTAAAATATAGATTACATGATAAAGAAAAGGAGATATTACAAATCAAGAAAAAAGGTGACAATCAAAAAAAGCAAATGGAAGTATACAAATAAAAATGATTGTGTTATTCTATCACTAGAAGGGCAGAGAGATAATTGCTTTTCTTTTTCATCTTTTTGAATGGAAGAAAAGAAATAGAACAGAATATAGATAATGATGAGAAAGCGAGATTTTTAGAGTTTCTATGATTATTTATAAAAGAAAAGAGAGGAGATGATATAAGAGAAATCTTTTTCAAATGATATTTATAAAAAAACAAATTCTTATGATTTATTTTGATTTAAAAATTCTATGTTTAGAGTTAAAAAATTCTGTATTTAAAATTAAAGTCTAGAAAAGTTTCGAGTTAAAAATCCAGAAAGAAAAAAATAATAAAAATGTATCCTATGAGAGAATCTTTTTCTTTAATAAGCTTTTGTTCACATAATAAACGCAAATTTAGGTTATAAGAAACGGGATTTGTGTGGAAGCGTCACAAATTTTTAGCTAGTTTTCCGTTTTTTATAATAAGGGAAAAAGGAATATTCTGTATCTTTTAGGCATAAAACGCTTCAGAATGGAGGAAAAATGAATAAATTATCATCAATAAAAATAGAGATAATAAATAGTGTATGGAAACTAAAAAAAAGAATATTATCAGGTTTACATCAAACAGCAGAAGTATTACAGGACGATAAAGGATTTGATGGAATTTCAGAAAAAACGATAGTGATCATTGGCGTTATTGTAGTGGGAGCAGCTTTTATTGCAGCTATGCTTTTCTTATTTAAAGATACTTTAATTCCTCAAATTACAGGGAAAATTCAAGATTTATTTAATATCAGTTAATGAGATGGAATATATTTTTTATGTGATATATAGAGGAATCTTTTTCTTTTATTTGATTTTGCTTTTTATTACAGGAATAAAAGATATAAAGACAAAGCAGATAAAAAATGGAATACCGATCACAATGATAATAATAGCTATTTTATATCGCTTATTAGAGATAAAATTAAAACAAAATCTATTTGAAAATGGGAATGGAGGAATAGGATTTTGTTTGGGAGGTTTTCCATTTTTTCTGATATCATTTTTGGGAGGAACAGAAAAGATGGGAGGAGGGGATGTGAAATTTATGGCGGCGAATGGGTTATTTTTAGGAGAGAGAGTTTTAACTGCCTCTATGATAGGAATGGGATTGGCTACAATATATTTATTTGTTTTTATTATTATAAGAAAACCCAAAAAAGGAGTTGCCTTAGCACCATTTTTAGGAATAGGATGTGTATGTAGTATCTTCTTAAAATGAAAAGAATAAGATAGATAGTATGTTTAATATAATTTATAAGGAAGGACAGAGGAAGGAATTTATTTTTGAGATGAAGGAAAAAAAGAGATTAAATAAAAGGGTGCTTTTAGGAGGAGCTGCCATTTTGATAGCATTACTTTTAACTTTTGTGATTTCTCCTATTTATAATAAAGCATCGGAAGCGAAATGTCATGTAGTGCGAGTGGTGAAGGATATTAAAGAAGGAAAGTTAATCAGTGCGGGAGATATAGAAGTAGTTTTGGTAGGAAGTTTTAATATGGCAGGAGAAGTTTATAGAGAAAGTGAAGGAGTTTTGAATCAATATGCGACAGCAGATTTAAAAAAAGGTGATTATATTGTGAAAGGAAAGATATCAGCTTCTCCTATTAGTGCGAATACTTATTTATGGGAACTAGATGGACAAAGACAGGCTGTTTCTATCAGTATTCCTAGTTTTGCTGCTGGACTTTCTGGAAAGCTAGAAGCAGGTGATATTGTTTCTGTCACCACAGTTCAGGAGTTAAAAAATGGAGAAACAGAAGCAGTTATTCCAATAGAATTAAATTATGTAGAGGTTTTAGCAGTTACAGCAGCAGATGGAGAAGATGTGGATGCACAAGTGGCGGGAAAAGGAGGAGAAAAAGAAGAATTGCCTGCTACGATTACTCTATTAGTTTCACAGGAACAATTATTAAAACTAGCAGAATTGGAAAATATGGGAAAGATACATATTGCTTTAGCTTATAGAGGCAGTGAAAAACAAATATATTTAGAATTACAAAAAGAAATGATAGATTCTGCGAAGGAATTAGAGGAAGAGATAATTCCAGAAGAAATTTTGGAAGAGGCAGAAGGAATAGAAGAGATTTTACAGAAAGAACAATCATCATAGAAAGGAGAAGATATTGAGTATTATTAGTGTATTTGGAGCGCCTAATTCTGGAAAGACAACGATTAGTTGTAAAGTCGCAGCTATCTATGCGAAGGAAAAAAAGAATGTCATTTTATTATCTTGTGATCCTATTGTGTCAGGGGTGAGTCAGATATTAAATGAGAAAGAGAAAATAGAGCAAAGGAAAGAAAACCGTTCTTTAGGAAAATTGTTATCAGAAGTAACCATTGGAACAGATCATATTTTAAGAGAATGTATGGAAACAAAATCGAATCATTTAGCTGTATTAGGATATTCTTATGGAGAAACTAGTGCTTCTTATCCTCAATATTTCCAGAGTACAGCACAAGAATTAATTTCTAAGTTAAATTTTTTAGCAGATATAGTGATAATAGATTGTGCGACAGATATTATTTCAGATCTTTTGAGTACAGTAGCATTACAGTTATCAGATAGAATTATACGAATATGTACAGCAGAACCTAAGTCTATGATATATTATGACGCGATTTTACCCCTGCTATCCGATTATATATTTAAACAGAAAGAACATATTAAAGTATTGAACCGGGTGAGGGATTTTCAGGAAATAGATTTATCTATAGAAAAATATAAAGGAATTGAGGTACAAATTCCATATGATTTAGAATTAGAAAAACAATTTTTAGAAGCAGAATTATTCGACGATATAAGAAGTGTAAAAGACCCTTTCAAGCTATTAAAAAAATATATAGAGGACAGAGGCAAAAAAATTCCATATGACAAAAATAATAAAAAAGTAATAAAAACAGGGGAGGAAAGACAGCGATGGCAATGAATGAAGCGCTGGCAGAAAGAACAAAAAAAACAAGAGATTTTCAATCTATATTGAATGATGTACAAAATTATATCACGAATAAATATGCAGTATTAGTGACAAATAGTGGAGAAGAAAAACAGGATTTATTAAAATCTTTTATGACAAAATATATAGAAGATCAAAATTTAGCAGCAGATGGAATGACGACAATAGAATTAGTAGAACAACTTTATAGTGAAATGGCTCAGTTCTCCTTTTTAACAAAATATTTATATCAAAGTGATGTAGAAGAAATCAATATTAATAGTTGGGAAGATGTAAAAATTACCTATAGTAATGGTGAAATTTTACCAGCGGAAGGAGAATTTTATAATCCAACTCATGCAGTTGATGTAATAAAAAGATTATTGCGCCAGTCAAAAATCGTTTTTGATGAATCAAAACCTCTTGTTCGAGGGCATTTAAATAATAAAATCCGAATCACCGCTTATATGACACCTATAGTAGATGAAACAGTGGGAATTTCTGCTTCTATTCGTATTGTCAATCCACAGAAATTGGGAAAAAAAGAATTTTTATATTATAATACAGCGACAGAAGAGATGTTAAATTTTTTAGAAGAGGCTTTTCGATATGGAATCAGTATCTGCTGTACAGGAGCTACGAGTTCAGGAAAGACAACATTAATGAGTTATTTCTTAGAAAAACTTCCTGACAATAAACGAATTTTTACAGCCGAAAATGGCACAAGAGAATTTGACTTAGTAAAAAGAAATACACAGGGAAAAGTGATAAATAATGTAATTCAAACAGTTACCAGAGATTCGGAGGATATCAGACAATGTATAGATAGTGAAAAATTATTAGAATTTGCCCTGACAACGAATCCAGATTATATCTGTGTAGCAGAAATGAAAGGACCAGAAAGTTTTGCTGCACAAGAGGCAGCCCGAACAGGTCATGCTGTAATTACAACAACTCATGCAAATGGATGCGAAGCTACTTATGCTAGAATGGTGACATTATGTAAGATGAAATATGATATGAAAGATGAAACTCTTTATCAATTAGTCACAGAGGCTTTTCCCATTGTAGTTTTTTGCAAGAAATTAGAGGATAATAGCAGAAAAATTATGGAGATAACAGAATGTGTAATACAAAAAGATGGTAGCAGGAAGATACAGACTCTTTGGCAATATTATATTCATACCACGAAAATAGAAGAAAATGGAAAGGTAAAAGTGAAAGGAGAATTCAAAAAAGTACATTCTATCTCAAAAGATTTATTAAAAAGATTACAAGAAAATGGGATGCCAGAAGAATTGAGAAAGAGATATGCAGAAAAAGGGGAGGGATAAAAGTTGATGGTAAAATTATTAGAATTTTTTGGATTGATAGGGGGAAGCTTTTTATTATTAAATTTAAAACCAACAGAATTTTTTTATGAAATATCTGCCTTTTTCCAAAAAGAAGAAAAAAATATTCCTATTAAAAAGAGAATAGAAAATCTTAATAAAAAAAAGAAAGAAAAAGCGTTTTTTTCTTTAATTGAAGAAGTAAAAGAGATTTTAGAATATATTGATCAAAGAGAATTATTCGCTAGAATCTGTGTAGCGGCTGGACTTTTCGCATTATTAGGGACAATATTATCCTTTTCTATGGACAATCTATTTATGATATTTCCTTTATCCATAGGACTGGCATTGATTCCTTTTTTATATATGAAATTTAGTGGAATCCGACTAAAAAAAACAATAAATGAAGAATTAGAAACGGCATTATCGATTATTACTACCTCTTATCTGCGTTCTGAAGATGTCATACAATCCATAAAAGAGAATATAGAATATATGAAAATGCCCTGTATACGCAAACCTTTTCAAAATTTTTTAGCACAGACAATATTTGTAAATCCCAATATTCCTGCTGCCCTAGAAAATTTAAAAGCACAGATAGAAAGTGATGTATTTAAAGAATGGGTAGATGAATTAAAAGCATGTCAAATAGATAAAAATTTAAAAGTGACATTGACACCCATCATAGAAAAATTTAGTGATATGAGAATTATTTCATCAGAAATAGAAGAATTATTATATGCACCAGTAAAAGAGTTTATCACTATGTGTATGCTGTTAATTGCTATTGTGCCGGGATTATATTTCATTAATCGAGATTGGTTCTTCGCATTAGTATCTTCTGGTTTAGGAAAAATCGTATTATCTATTACAGTATTTGTGATTGTGCTATCTATTTCTGGCGTTATAAAAGCAAGTAAGCCAATCGAATATAAAAGATAATAAAAAAAGAAAGCGAAATAAAAACATAAGGAATAAATGGTAAAAAATTATGATAGGATTTCAGATAATACAGTTTTTTATATTTTGGATAGGATGCTATGAATGTATGATAGGGTTTTTACATGTTCCAAATAAAAAGATATCGAAAAAAATTTTTACTTATCTCTCAAGAGAAGAAACGAAAAAGACCAAAGATATGTATTTTTTAGAGATAGCATCTCACTTTTCTAACTATATCCCTATTTCTGAGTATAAAAGAGAAAAGATTGAGAATCAGCTAAAAATCACTAGAAATCATATGAAAGCAGAAACATATATCGCTTTTATATGGGTGAAAACAGGTTTTTATATGATACTAAGTTTTTTATTTTTATATATTCCTTTTCTGGGTGTAATTTTATTTGGAACATGCTTTCTCATTGGGATTAATACTTACTTTTTAGAAAGCAGTAGGTTAGAAGTATCCATAAGGAAAAAAAGAATTTGTATAGAAAAAGAATTGCCTCGTCTTGCGAATACAATTACACAGGAACTTTGCTATACAAGAGATGTGATACATATTTTGGAAAATTATATGAAACATGCAGGGGAAGAAATGACAGAGGAGTTGAAAATTACAATTGCAGATATGAAAAGTGGAAATTATGAAATGGCATTGACGAGAATGGAAGCGAGAATCTCCTCTGTGATGTTATCACAAGTTATTCGAGGATTAATAAGTGTCATCCGAGGAGATGATGGTATCTTTTATTTTCAGATGTTGAGCCATGATTTAAGAAAATTAGAAGTACAAGCATTAAAAACAGAAGCAATAAAACAGCCACAAAAAATCGGAAAATATACACTATTTATCTTTCTGTGTTTTTTACTTATTATATTCACAGCATTAGGAATATCTATGGGAACACAGATAAAATCTATTTTTTAAAGGTCGAAGTAAAGAAATATTAAAATTTTTTATAGAGATATAAAAAAAGTGAAAAAAATAGGAAAGAATATGAGGTGAAAGGAAGGATGAATTTTTGTAAAAGAATAATAAAGGATACAAAAGGGTTTTCAGGTTATATAGAAGCTGCTGTAGGCGTATTTTGTATCTGTATAGTAATTGTACTAGGAATGAATATTTTTCCTGTATATATATTAAAAAATAGATTAGATAACTACACAGAGAAAGCTTTGAGAAGAATTGAATTATCTGGAAATACAGAAGATGATACGATGGAGTTTATAAAAAAAATAGCAGAAGAATATGGAATAGAACCAGAGATAGAAGTTATATGTGAACATATAAAAGGCACAAAAAATATACAGATTGATAATAAAATCGTAATGAAAGCAAAACAAGATTATACTATGAATTTGGGAATACTAGGGAGCTATACCATTGGTTTACATGGAAAAGCGACAGGGTATTCAGAAGTTTATTTTAAAAATTAGGAAAATCATGAAAAAGTGGACGAAAAAGGCTATAAAAAATAAAGAGGGAAGTGGGTATTTAGCATCCGTTGTTATTTGCTTGATATTATGTATGCTGATTTCTGTAGGATGGCAGATATATGAGATAACAGTGATAGGGAATCAGATAAGAAATTATTTAAAAGATAGTGTCAGGTACACGGTGACAAAAAATTGGGACGATACATTTAGTGGAAGTAGACAAGGATATACAGGGGCATATTATTGGAGAGAAGGAGAATTTCAGGAAAGAATAGATAAGAATGATATTATGAACGAGTTTGCAGAGAGAATGGGTTTAGAGGAGGGAGAAGAAGGATATAGAAAATGTGGGAACGATGAAACACAATATTGGATAGGGGAATTGCAAGTAAAAATGAAAAATACGAAATTCGCTTCTGATAGTGAGGATAGATTTGAAGTGAGTGCTAGTATTTTAGTGAAAATGAAAATAAAATTTTTAAATCAAGAGTTTCCAGTAAAATTTTCGATTAGAGTGAAGACAGCATTTTCACCGCTATTTTAATGATAGTGGGGATAGAGTTACTTTTTATGTAGTTGTTTAGAGGGATAAAATAAATGATGAGAGGTTCGCTACGGGAAGGAACTATTTCAGCGAAGCCGCGCTCTCGCTCCGTTCCAGACGTAATGGATACTAAATTCGCAGCTCCTAACGGAACTGCTCATTAAGTACCAACGTCTTCCAAGGGGCTTCTTTTGGAATAGTTCCTTCCCTCCGCTACTTTGTTGGCTGTTCTGTGAAAAGTAATTATATTTTCAATAAAAGTGTGGAAATATTCTCGTAACAGATATAAAGTGTACTGTTGCGAGATTTTTTATTGTTTATATAATGATAATGGGGTTAAGATTTTCATTTTAAGGCAAAATTTTTTGAGTTGCTTATTCTGTGTTAGTGTAAGATTTATTTTTCACAGAGCAGAAAAGCCAATGAAACTAGCGGAGGGAACGGAGCGAGAGCGCGGCTTCGCTGGAATACCCCTTCCCGGAGCGAACCTTTTTAAGGTAAGCTGAACGATAACTGTTTATTAAGTAAAAAAGAAAAAATATCTGGAAATATTTAGAGTGATGAGGTATAATAAAAAAGTCAGTAGGGGGAATGGATATAAAAGTCAAATGAAAGAAGGAATAAATTATGGAATTACAAAAGGGACAAAAGGTAAAAATAGGGGATTTAACAGCAAATAATCAGATAGAATTAAAAGTTTCTGTCCCTATAGATAATGAAGAGATAGATATTAGCTGTTTTGGCGTAGATGCCCAAAATAAATTATCAGATGATAGATATTTTGTATTTTATAATCAATTACATACTCCTGAAAATGCAGTTTCGATGAAAATAGATAAGAATATGGCAAGTTTTTTTATAGATTTTAAAAAGATTCCTGCATTTATAAAAAAATTGGTGATTACTGTTGCGGCAGATGGAAATACCACTATGAAAGATATAAAAAAAGGAGAATTTTCTGTCTTAGCAAATCAACAAAGGATAGCAAATTTTGTAATTTCTGGAGAAAATTATGAAAAAGAAAAAGCGATAATTTTAGCTGAAATTTATGAAAAGGACGGTATTTGGCGTCTATCCTTAGTATCCAGCGGATTTAATGGTGGATTGAGTGCTTTATTGGCATATTTTGGAGGAGAAGAGATAAAAGAACCTGTAAAGAGCGACAGTTTTAAATCTGAAATAAAATCTCCATCTTTTTCAGCAGCCAATTCAACCGTAAAAAATACAACTACATCTCAAACGACACCTGTTAATCTGAAGAAAAGAGGAGATAGTCATAAGATTAGTCTAGAGAAAAATGCAAAAGAAATTCATGTGAATTTAAATTGGAATACAAATGCTGGAAAGAAAAAGGGATTATTTGGATTTGGAAGTACAGCAGGAATAGATCTAGACTTAGCTTGTATGTATCGTCTGAAAACAGGACATCAAGGAGTTATTCAAGCATTAGGAAATAGTTTTGGCTCTGCGAATACAGTGCCTTATATATTTCTCGACCAAGATGATAGAACAGGGCAGAGTGTGAATGGAGAGAATATGTGGTTTAAAAAGCCAGAGTTAATAGAATTTGCAATCGTATTTGCCTATATTTATGAGGGAACACCTAACTGGCAGGATACTAATGCGAGAGTGGTGTTAAAGCAGCCAGGAGAAGCTCCTATTGAAATTTTTATCGATAATCCAGATCATTATAATCAATTCTGTGTAATTGCTAGTTTAACGGCAAAAGAAAATCAGTTGGAAGTAAAAAGAGAAGAGAGATTTTTTAGAAGCCATAGAGAAGTGGATAATGCATATGGTTTTGGATTTCGATGGGTTGCAGGACATAAATAAAAAATATGTTGAGAATGGGAAGGTGCTATTTTATAGCACTTTTTTACTATAATAAATTTATTCCCATGGGTAACGAGCCAGATTTGGCTTCTGTGAGGGTCAAATACCCCGTTGCCTTGCAAAGCTGCAGAAAAGTGGGGGATTTGATTTGAAGAATGATAATAGTATTTGAGAAGTAGAAAAGTATGCCATATGCGTAAATTATATAGAAGAAAAAAAATAATAATATCTGCTCTAGTATTTAGAAAGTATTTATAGTATAATGTTTTGATTACGCTTGTTATATTAATGTAAAAATTATGAGATACAATAAATGATGAAAAAAGGATAATTAAAAAAACAAGTGAAAAAACATATATAAAAGGTACAAAGGAGCATGAAAATGAAGAGATTAAAAAAACCAATGAAATTAAAAGAAGGCGATACAGTTGCATTGGTCAGCTTATCGTGGGGAGGAGCAGGAGATGAAGATATTTTATGGAGATATAAGATAGGGAAAAAGAGATTAAAAAAGATTTTTGGATTAAATGTGGTAGAAATGTCTTATACCTTAGCAGGGAGTGAATATATTTATAAACATCCAGAGAAAAGAGCACAGGATTTAATGGATGCTTTTAAAGATAATTCTATCAATGGAATTATTTCTTGTATAGGAGGTTCTGATAGTATTCGTATACTGCCTTATATAAATAGTGATGTGATAAGTAAAAATCCTAAAATATTTATGGGATATTCGGATACCACTATCACACATTTTCTATGTTATCATGCAGGTTTGAGTTCTTTTTATGGACCATCTTTGTTGGTTGATTTTGCGGAGAATGTGGAGATGAATCCTTATACGATAGAGTATTTAAAAAAAACATTATTTTCTTCAGAAGTGATTGGAAAAATTGAACCATCAGAAGTATGGACGAGTATAAGGAAACCGTGGAAAGAACGATTAAAAGAACAAAAAAGAATCTATTATTGTAATAGAGGGTATGAAATTTTACAAGGCGATCAAACTGTAATGGGGCATTTATTAGGGGGATGTTTTGAAACATTTCATATGCTGAGAGGAACGAAATTATTTCCAAAATTAGAAGAATTTAATGATAGTATTTTATTTTTTGAAACATCAGAAGAAAAACCTCCTATTTGGTATTTGGAGAATGAATTGAGATTTTTGGGAAGTATGGGAATATTAGAGAGAATAAAAGGAATGATTTGGGGCAAACCTCAAGATGAACAATATTATACAGAGTATAAAACGGCAATTTGTAAGGTTATGAAAGAATTTGGAAGAGAAGATATGCCTATTTTATATAATGTGAACTTTGGACATACAGAGCCTAAAATTTGTATTCCTTATGGCGCATTAGCGCAGATAGATTGTGAAAATATAACATTTTCTATTTTGCAACCGGGAGTTTTATAAAGATGTTATGGAGGGAATTAAAATGAAAATTGTAGGAAAACAAAACGAAGCCGTTGTTTTTGCAAAAGTGATCGAAGAAGAAGCGATACAACAGATTCAGACATTATGTGATCAAGAGTTTGCAAAGGGAAGTAAAATACGAGTGATGCCAGATGTACATACTGGAAAGGGATGCACTATTGGAATGACAATGACGATTATGGATAAAATAGTGCCCAATATAGTAGGGGTTGATATTGGTTGTGGAATGTATACTGTAAATTTAGGAAAAAAAGAAATTGACTTGGAACATTTAGATTCGGTTGTTCATAAAATTCCATCTGGAAAGGCTGTATGGGATGGAAGAAAAATACGTTTTGATTTATCCAATTTAAAAATATATCGAATGTTAAATGATACAAAACGCTTAGAGAGAAGTTTAGGAACACTAGGAGGAGGAAATCATTTTATCGAAGTAGATACAGCTATAGATGGAACAAAGTATTTAATTATTCATTCTGGAAGTCGAAATTTAGGAAAACAAGTAGCAGAATTATATCAGGGATTGGCAGTCGACTTACAAAAAGGAAAAGAAAAATATTTCAAACAAAAAGAAAAGATGATTGCGAAATATAAAGAAGAGGGGAAGAGAAAAGAATTAAAAGAGGAATTAAAAACATTGACGTGGACACCACTGCCTATCACTATTCCAGAAGAACTATGCTATTTATATGGAAAATATATGGAAGATTATTTAGCTGATGTAGAGATATGCCAAAAATTCGCAAAGATAAATCGAGAATTTATGGCAGAAACAATTATAAAAGAGATGAATTTGGAAGAGGTAGATGCCTTTCATACCATTCATAATTATATTGATGTAGAAGAGATGGTTTTAAGAAAAGGTGCGATTGCTGCACACAAAGGGGAGAAGGTTTTAATTCCTATTAATATGCGAGATGGAAGTATTCTGGCAGTAGGAAAAGGGAATGAAGAATGGAATCAATCAGCACCACATGGAGCAGGAAGGGTTCTGAGCAGATCACAGGCTAAGGAAAAATTAAATATAAAAGAATATAAGAAACAGATGGAAGGAATTTATTCTACTTCTGTTAATGAGGCAACATTAGATGAAGCTCCTATGGCTTATAAATCAAAAGAGGATATTTTAGATATTGTGAAGGATTCTGTAGATATCATAGAGATATTAAAACCTATTTATAATTTTAAAGCGAATTAGAATTTATTAGTTTTTGTGAAAAAATGATATAGGAAATAAGATATGAGAGATAGAAATTATTTAGAAAAGAAAATATTTCTATTTCTCTTATTTTTTTACTATAAGCTAGATATCGAAGAGGAGAGTTTGTTCATAGAAAGAGGAACGAAAGGATAAAGTTTGGAATATTATTAAAAAAAGTTAGAAAAATTAGAAGGAAATGGGGAGAGGGTGTGAATGGTTCGCACAGGAACGCACCTATTCCAACGAAGCCGCGCTTTCGCTCCGTTCCAG
>CAJUHN010000094.1 GCA_910585935.1 uncultured Lachnospiraceae bacterium
TTGCGAGTTTTGATTTATATTGAGGGCGTTTTTGAGCTTTTGACACACCCTCTTTAATTTTACTCATCAGTAGAAGCACTTTGAGATTGTGTGAACTGCTCGTAGAAATTGTTGAGAAGGCGATTTATAATGGTCTCTTTGGTATCACCACCTCGCTGTCCTTTGGCTTTCTCTATCTGCTCTGCTTTCTCTTTGTTCAGACTTGAAAAGAACTTGACCAGATTGTCAATCGTAGCACCTTTTTGGTCATCGTCTGCTTCATCGTACTGATAGATAATCCAATCAATGAGAGTTCGACTTTTGAGAATCTCTTTAGAGAGGTATTCTGCTACTGCTTTTAATAATCTTCTCCCCCTTTCCAATCCATTAGTTTTCCGTAATTTGTCACTTATCTTACCCGCCATTGCATCTGCCATTATCTCTTTAGTAATACCCGCTTTAAACGTTCCCCATTTGGAGGCAGTTGGTAGCGGATAACCTTCTTCGGTAAGTTCCACGATAAAATCAAGTAGCGGAAGTTCCTCTTTGCACGCCATTTTAGCCCCTTTAGGAAAGTCGCCCCCCTTCCAAGGATTTGTACAAATGTTAATCTCCGAAAACATTCTCGAGACTGCAATTTCTTCATTCAAAGCATAGATAAGATAGAACTCACCTTTGTACTTCTCTTCATCTTTTAAGTCCTTGTTAGCTTCCAGAAGATTTAGATGACCTTTGTAACGGTGGTTTGCATCCACTAACACAACGTACCGGTCTGCATCAGCTGCGCTAATGATTTCTCCCGTTTCAAAATCTACAATTTCCAATCCGGCTTCTATAACTTTAGTTGCATCCACTATGATAGCAGGAACTAACATTCCATTTGCCTTCATGGACTTCATTTTGGCTTTAACCACCTTTTCGTCAAAGTTACGATTACCTGACAGCCTAGCTATCTTGAGTCCTTTACTGGCTAGCACTGCTAGTGTTAAAACTTTAAGTGCTAATTCTTTTTTTTCTGACATAAATTATACCCATGCCTTTGGGATTTATTTTGGTATCTAGCACACCAGTTGTTTTATGGTGGCAAAGCTATATAGAAAGATTGACCTAGATTAGGAGGGATTGGTCATCTTTTGGCAGTATTTTATCCTAAGAAAGCATGAACTTTATCTAATTCTCCCCTTATATATTCTTTCTTATCTTGTGCGGATATCCTTTCTTCATATTTATTTTTATTCGGTATTTGTATATTATATAAGCCCAACAAATCATATAGAAATGCAGCTTCTTCGTTTCTTATAGTCTTTACTTCTTTACTGAAAAAGGACGCATTTAATAAGTTCTTTCTCCAACAAGATAGTAATGTACCGATATAGTATTTACCATTCTCATTCAATAGAGCTTTCTCTCTCTGCATTAATTGTTTCAGTTTTATATCTAATATGCCAATAGGGTAAATTTCATTATTATCTTTATCTATGTATGTGACAAAATTCTTTCCTTTGTTGAATTTAATACAAAAGCCATAAAAAGGGGCAGTCCATTCCATATAATCCCGATATTGGTATGGATTAGATAATAATATCACAAACAGTTTGTTGCATAATAATGATTTAATCATTGAGATTTGTTCAGTATCTATAATATGTTTCTTTTTCGATGTAATACTTTTAAGAGTTATTTGTTTATTCTCATGAATTAGATATAGAATTAGTTCACATAACTTTTTAATATCCGTTCTTTCATACTTAGACACTGTTTCAGTTGTAAATTGAAGTAAAAGCTTATCTGTATCATCATCATATTTGAGAATATTATACTTCTTAGCTAGTTTTATAATTATATCTTTCTTCTCTGGTTCTTGGGAAAATGACATATCAATGAGACGTTGGCTCAATTTCTTCATAGTATTATCTTTTAAAATCAATGACTGCAAAGAAACAAATTTATCCAATATTCCAGTTCGCTGTATTATAAAAAATAAGGCAGTAAATGAAATTTCACTTACCACCTTATCATTGACTTAGTTTCATCACGCCTTATGGTTACAAAAAATGAAATCATAAATATCTGGCATGAATCAGTTACAAGAATTGTTTTACTTGCTACCTCAAATCACATCCTTTTGAAGATATACGCACATATATTCCAATAATTCAGAATGTATATTTTATATAAGAATAAGCATAGACTGGTTAAGAAGAGAAGTAAGTGAACTAAAAAGGCAACAAGTGAATATTACTTCTTTTCCCCTGCTGTTGCACATTTAATTGGAGCCTTAGAAATGCAGAAATTCGGCTTCCTATTTTGATTATTGTTTATTTGAAACAGTAGATATCAAAAATCCAAGGGATTAATAATAAAGCAAATAATAGTAACCAAGACACATCTTTCCATTCTTTATTTATTAGTTTATAAGTAAATGTAGGAATGAGAATTATCATGCTAACCATGAAAATCCAATTTTCAAGATTGTTTATGTAATCAAGTCTTTCTTTGTAAACTAAGCAATATAAACGGCTAAACCTATCTTGCTCACTTATCAAACTATGGATAAATGCCCTAATCAAACTGAATATCATCGCTACTAATATGGGGTATTCTATTTGCTTTAAGTATCTCATATCTTTAATAATCTAAAAATCAATCCACTTACTACTTCCGTATTGCCAATATATACAAGGCACTTAGGTACTGCAAATAGCAAAAACAATAAAGTTACTTGCATCCAGTTTCTTTTGTATAAATGCCAGATTGTAATCAGTGTGATAATACAGCCAATAATCCACCATACCAACTCGTATTCCTCAAATAAATAATCGTGATAGTTGGGTAATGGTTTATTAGTAAGTACCCAAGCACATACTATCCAAATAATATAAATAAATTTCCAATCTATAAGGTATTTGACAATATCAAGCTTCATTAATTAACTTTTTTGTAATTAAACAAAATCCTTTACAAATATAGCCATAGCCAATATTCCTATTAAAATAAAAGGAAACACAGCTATAGATGTTGGCAACCACACTTTCTTGACTTTGTAATATATGGCATATATTGCAGGAAATATGACTAATATTATCCAGACAAGAGTAGACGTAAAATCCCATTTATCATTTCCTCCAAGCAAAGTAGATATAGGATGAAGGTTATAATATTCCACCAATATCGTCAATGTAATACCCAAGCCTTGAACTACTAATACTTTCTCTAATGTTATTTCACCCAATAATCTTTTTATTTGAAAAGATAAAGTCGATAACCGTTGAATTGACATAGTTAACTTCCATATACTATAAGTGAAAAATGCTCCATATAAAGGCATGAAATAAATCAACATTCTGTCTTGTATACCCCAATCATAACTTATCCCTATTTCCCAGATAGCAACATATATTAGGTATGGCAACCAAAAAGTTTTAATGAAATGCTTTATTGGTATAAACACATAAAACCAGTTAAAAATCATGGTATACGCAAATACGAATATACTAGAACCTACAAGACACCATCTCAAAATCATAGAATCTACAAAAAGTATTCCTATGGCATATAAGATAGCTTCTACCAACATTTGAGCAAAGAGCCAGTTTAGTCCTCGCACTGTACCATATATGAACTTTTCTCCAATAGTTGATAATGCTTTCAATAAAGTTTCCATATCCATCTTGCTATGTATATTATTCTTAAATGCCCAATTTTACTATATCCATAATTAGTTCTCCAATGCTAATAATAAAATACAATGGTGTAAGCCATAGAAGCTTTACAAAAAGTAGTGGATTATCAATTATACGATAACACCATGTAGAAGGATTTTCACTAAAACAATAATCGTATGTAAATCCTAATACAACAATAAAATCTATACTTAAATGATATATTAAATACCACCTTAGCAACTTTTTCAAGAAATTGAAATTCATTTTACTCGTTAGTGGCATGTCAAACGCTGCCTGTTCTTGATTTATATCCTACGTTTCTCATCATATCCCAGATTATAGAACTTCTTAAACATCTCCCAAATGTAGCCAATAAATCCAATTACGATAAATGGAAGGAAAGGCAGAAGAAGGCTACTCCAACCATAGCCCAAGCATAGCCCTATAATTACGCCTATGACATATAAGGCTGTCATAATTCCGCAACCTATCATTACTCCTCTTCCTCCTGCCGCTGCGTATTTAATTGGAGCATTAGGAGTAAAGAAGTCTGGTTCTTTATTATCCTTTAGCTGTTTGGGGAACTCCTTTTTAGGATTACAAACTCCGTTTATAGGGTCATTAATATGTTTCAACTCCTCCTTATACTCTAACATAGCTCCATTTTACTCTTTTAATGTTCATAATTTACCTCCATTCTTATATCCTAGTTTGCCTAGCTCATTTACTTAGATTTGGGTATAAATATCTCCTTATCATTCTCATCGTATTTCACATAACAAACAGTAAATCCTTCTATGATGTAATCTCTTTTTTTGAGTATTCTATTGGATTGGCTTTATATCAATTATCCAATCTTTTATGATTACAGAATCTATTATTTCTTCTATTTGGTTTTCCGTTAATTCTCCTGCTTCATGTTTGACTAGAATTTCTTTTAATAAATTATAATAATCTTCGTTAGTCATATACATTAAGCTACCTTCCTCCCATAGTCCTAATTCAAATATTCTTATTGGAATACATATAGATAATATATCCTCATCTGGGCATAAACCTTTATAAAAAGAATATAGATTTATACTTTCATCTGTTTTTATACATAAAGCACGATGTTTTATTACAATGGCATTACCATATTGCTTTATCAATACATTTATCTTATGGAAAAATTCTTGTTTATCAAGAGTATAATATATTTCCTTAAAATCTTTAGGAACCCAATAGTATAAACAGTTACCATATATATCTTCTTCCAATTCTTCTATAGAGTTATATTGGTCTATATATGGCTTATCCTTAGCTGTTCTATTTCTAAATATTTCAAGATAATAGGTCAGCATATCATCATCAGATAAGCTGAAATTATGAGGAATACCGTTTGGGGAACAAGTAGCTTTTACCCATGTTGGTTTGGGCATTCCATCATAGGAATATGTTGAATATGGTATTTGGCTGAATTTTATCATACTACTGTGTTCATTAATGACCGTGTTTACTATATTTTTCAAGTTCTTTAATTTGTATATCTGATTGGCAAGAAACATCGAATCCTAAAAAGTACTCTATATCATATTTGATTACGTTTATGTTTTTCTTCACAAATTCGATACAAGAATGATACCTTTTATCAATCCCATTACAATAATTCCAATCTCCCGCTAAATCTAATCTATAGCTATTTCCCCAACATCTCACACCGCCAATTCCCAATCGAACCACCGTCATATTGTTTAAACCTAATAAATGAACTTCTTCTGCCACTCCAGTACCAGCATCACCTACACCTAAAAGCAAAGTTCTTTTATCAATAGTGAAATCAATATCCTTATCTCTAATGATATATAAAGCTCCACCCTGCAATAGTGCTTTTGATGATTTATCTTTCTCCCAATTTCTCCTAACTTCATCCAAACTCTTGGAAGAATGAACGATAGCCGTAAGAGTTGCAACTTCTTTCCATAATTCATCATAAAAAGCTTCAAACCCATTAATGTTATGCATCTTTACAAATTCACGGGAAAGTTTTTGAGGATTAACCACAATAAGAAAGTTAAATAATGGAGACAGAATACTCATGCGCTCATTAGCTAATTCTATTTGTTTTCGTCCTTCAAATTTAGATGGCAGCAATATGATACATCCTCTTACAACTCCAGTATTATTGAAATTGGAGATGATTGTAGGTAAAGTAAGCGGTAAAGCATTGCTACATAAATCTGTTACAACTAAAAAAAGTTTATTCCCATTCATTATTTATACATTTCCTTCATTATCCATATTTGCTAAAGTAAGAAAATCAATAGGTGGATTGTATTCACAGAAGAAAGAGCTTCCAGTCTTTAGGTTCGTACCTATACAAGTTCCCATTTGTGGTAATTCATATTTCCAATCACCAACAATTTCAGTATATGGGAAACATAGAGGAATCCCATTAAAAGTATGCTGTAGCTCATCATCTATGCTCCTAAGTTCTATATTCTGCATTATTTATGTGATATTAGTATTGCTATTAGTTTATCAGCAATATCCATTAAATATTTTTTTCTAATCAATCCATTAATATAGTTTTTGGGTATAGTATTATAACCATACTTTGCACCAAGTAAACTACAGGCAACTGCTGCATTGGTATCTGCATCACCACCTGCATTAACAACGGTCAATAAACCTTCTTCAAAACTGCTACAATGATATAAACACCATATAGCTGCTGCCATAGTTTTAAGAGTATATCCTTGTTCTCTCTCTTGGTCTAAAAATAAACTGTCGGCACTGTCAGATTGTGCTAATAGAAGGTACTCTCTTATTCGTTCATCATATTTGTCTCCCATTGTGATAAGTTGTTTCAATGGAATAATCTCATCATTATAAACCAAAGAATGAATTAATTGAGAAATTATCACACATGAGCCAATGCAACGAGAATCGTAATGTGTTAATTTACATACTTCCTCTGCATTTTTGCCAACATTTTTATTCCATAATCCTATGATAGATGTACGCATAATACCGCCATTTGGCGCATTTCTTTTCTTGCCCAACTTCCATATTATCTCTGCTGCTCTAAATGGTTCTTTTACATAATCAGCAAAACTAAGTACATTGTAGGTATGCTTACCTATTCCTAGAGGATTTTCATTAAACCAGTTTTTAAAGTTTTGCGCAATAGATGATAGTTTTATGTCTTTATCCTTGATAATTGCATTTACGATACAAATCATCATCTCTGTATCATCCGTCCACTCCCCTCTTTGCCATCGACAGCGATGATAGTCTTGTACTATTTGTGAATAGTCATATAAACCATTAGGATAATATCTTTGTACTTCTGTTTTAGACATAAATTCAGAACCTAAGCCTAAAGTATCACCAATTGCTCCACCAAACAAAACTCCTTTGATTTTATTTTTCAATGAACTTTCCATAAAACCTCTGCATTATATCAATAAATTCGTCTGGCAACCTTTTTATGACTCCTTCTGTTATGTGTTGAGGAATCTCTTTATAATACGCTTCTGCTATTCCACCTGTAATAGCCCCCATTGTATCAGCGTCACCACCTAAAGATATAGTAAGACGGATAGCGTTTTCATAATCCGTACTCTCCAAGAAAGCGATAATAGATTCTGGTACTGTACCTTGACAGCTTTCATTGAAGTGGTATGTAGGTCTTATTTCCTCACAAGTTCTACTAAGATTATAATCAAAAGTTGTTTCAATGTATTCTTTAATCTCTCGCTTGGATTTACTAGTACGAGCCAAGTATATACAGGCTGCTGTAGCTTGTGCTCCTTTTATTCCTTCTGGATGATTATGTGTGACTTCTGCGCTTTGTTTGGCAGCTTCTAATGTCTCCTCTAAAGTATCAAAAGCCCAGCCTATAGGACTAACACGCATGGCAGAACCATTTCCCCAACTGTTATATGGTTGTGGATTATCTTCTTTCAACCAAATTCTAAACCTCTCTCCATAACTACTTGGATAACGACTACCAAAGTCTTGCATAATATCCACTATGTTGCTTCCCGTTAATAACCATTTGGCAATGGCAACTGTCATTATGGTATCATCTGTACACTCACAAGTGGTTGAGAATATAGGGAAATCAGTCCTTCTAATAGGGTGAAACTCATAATCAGACCCTATAATATCGCCTGCTATTGCACCTATTAGCATTTGGCAATGCTTGTTTTTCTTATGAAACCATTTAAACATATAAGTATTTAATTAAGTTGTGATAAAGGCAAGAGTGCGTATAAAAATTAATCATAAAACCTTTCAGGATGCAATACTTGTGGTGAATACCATATTATTCCAAATTCTTTTAATAGCATTTTCTCCTTCTTATCCCAGAACTTATGACAGTACCCTAGATATTTCTCTCTGCCAATATGATGATAAACTTCCTCTTCTACATACTTAATAACCTGCTTTCCTAAAATACTATATTCTACCAAATTTACTATATCTTTTTCATCCTTTCTACCACCAATGCAAAATAACTTTTTACACATAGGACAATAACAATAAATTTTAGCTAGTAATAACCATTTCCCTAATCTTTTAGATATAGGAATAACAACGTCCTGATAAGTTTGGTAAAAAACAAACTGGTCATATTTAAAATCATCTATTGCATTATTTAAATGATTTTGTATCTGTTCTGTATGAAGACAATTTGTAATTTTAATCATATCAGCATTTCTGTTTAATGTATTCCATTGACAGAAAACACTATGCCAAGTACACTTTCTCACAGTTCGGCAAGGCTTAAAGAAACGATGTATATAGACTTCTTTAAATAATCCTTGCAATTTATTTTTTAAAGTATATGTGATTGCAATTTCCGTAGGCATGGCTGATAAATACTGTACTGTTTTATCTTCAAGACTATTATCTTTAGAGATTAAAACATTTTCAATGTAGTTCTGTATCTCTTTCATAAGGTTATTTCTTTAATATACATAAGGTAATAGATTATTCTTCTATCTTCCCAAAGATATTATTATCCTATTAATATCCCAAACAGTCAAATACCATTCTTCAAATCTTTATATATAGCAATCTCCTGCTCATTCAGGAAATATTGTGAAGTAATTTTTTCTACTAAGTTATCTCCATCATAAAGTTCCACATAAGTATAACCAGTTGCGAAGGCAGGAAACTGCCTAAATTTATCTATTAGTGTTTCTAAATTCTTATTATCACTTGTAATTGTTATTGGCTCTCTTGGTCCCCAGAAGCAATCCATCACTATATATACTATTTTGTTTATCATAATGACTATTTTTCAATGATGTTATCAATAATCTTCTTAAATACATTACCTGCCATTAGTCCACTGTTTGCTATTAATATTCTCGTGAAGCAATAGCTTATCTTTAGTTTATTACATAAGTTGTTCCGCACGAGCCATAATAGCCATAATTGCCCACACATACAAGCCAGCCAAAACTAAAGCTACCACATAGCAGATTACCGATAATAAAGACACGGTTGCAGCAATGAATTTAGTTGTTTTGTTTTGGCAGTTCTTCCTATATAGCATAATACTTAGTACGACTGTTGTAGTCATAAATAATAGAATGGTAGCAGGTTGTATGATTACAAATAACCATACATTCAGTTCTCCATAACTCATTCCAAGGTCTTTGGATAGTCCTTCCAAGACTTCTATGCAAATGTTGCATAATGAATCGAAGTCGTTAGTTACATTTGCTATTTTTTCTGTCATTGCAAATCTGTTTATTGGTTAGAAATTCATTGTATCTATAATTTGTCTAAATACATCACCTGCCATTAGTTCACCACTTGCAGGTAATCCAGTCTTATTAATGGAAACTATGATACTATACTTGGGATTATTGGCAGGGAAGTAACCACAGAACTCAACTGCATACATATCCTTAGTACTATCCTCATTAGTAGATAATGAACTAGTTCCCTGCATACCTGCAACTAGTACCTTATCAGACTTGGCAGGTTGACCTAATCCGTCAGTAACATTAAATACTAGAGCTTTCTTCAAACTATCAATACTAGCCCTACTTGCTATTTGGGGATTAATAACTACTACACTATCCTTATATAGTTGAGGCTGTATCATCTTCCCATTATTGGCGATAGCATTATAGAAAGTTAGTATTTGGATTGGCGATACGTGTTGGTTATAACCAATACTAGACCATACAAAGGCTGTCTTTGTCCAGTTGTTATCTTTAGGAGTTACAATGTGTGCAGGTTGTAGATTGGCTATTCCATTGATGCTATCTGGTTTACCATAGCTCATATTAGCAAGTAAATCGAAAAAGGTTTGAGGATTATCACCAAAAGCCTTCTCCATAGTCTTATAAGTAGCAATATTGGAACTAGCTGCCAATCCTTCTTGTACTGTAAGCTCACCATATCCTCCTCTATGCCAATTATGGTCTTTAAGCTCTCTGCCATGAACTTGGTAGATACCATCTCCTGTATCAACCTTATCACTCAATTTCACCTTACCAGTTTCTAAAGCTACCAATAGCGATATTGGGTGCATCAGACCTGTAGACTGCCATACAGAGAAGTTCTCGCATGATTGGTAGTTCGTACTGTCTTTCTTAGTAAGTCCAACTAAAGCCTTTATTTGACCTGTCTGAACTTCCATTACTATAACCTGCCCAGATTGGGCATTTATCTCTGATAACTTGCTTTCCAATATGGCAGTAGCATTAGTTTGTAATGTACTATCTATTGTAGAATTTCTGTTTATATCAAAATTGTTATTTCTAGTGCAAGAATAAAGAAATGCAATTACAAGAATTATATTTATACTTTTCAAATTAGAAGACACTCTCATTATTTCTACTTTAGTTGTTCAAATATGATATGGAAAGATAACAGATGAATAAATAGGGAATGTCCCTATATAAAAAAGCTAGTCACACTCCCTAAGTATACTCTCCAATTATATTCCTATTGTTGGGTTTGAAAAATAGCTCTAATATCCCTTGCAAAATTAAGATTTGCTCCAGAATCATCTCTCCCCCCAGAAGTAATACCTATAACTTCACCGTAACTATTGATTAATGCTCCACCACTACTACCATGGTCAATAGGTACACTGATTTGTATATAATAATTTTCATGACTTTGTGAAATTAGTCCGTTAGACAAAGTGTTTTCCATTCCTTTAGGACTACCAATCGCATAAACTTCGTCTCCTATTTCATATCCTCTTTTTGTAACTGGTATATAATTGAATCTACTACCTTCAACCCTAAAAAGAATATAATCATATTTTTTGCTATATGCTAGTACTTCTTTTACACGATATGTTTTCCCATTAGATAATTTAATTACTTCTTTACCTTTGTAACTTCCTTGGAAAACATGATAATTACTTATTGCCAAGCCGTCTTTATTAACAAAGAAACCAGAACCTTGTGCTATACCTTTATCATCACTTGTATATATCATGAACACTGCTGAATTATATTTTTTATATATTGATTTAACAGACATTTCCACAGATGATGAACTTAATTCTATTTGAGACAAAGTTGCAGAAGAAGCTATCATTTCAGGAGCCATAGGAGTTATAGCTGGAACTATAGGAGATGAAACTATAGGTTTTGGTGCGTAATTTAGTGTTGTAAAGTATGACTCTTGTGAATACTTATTCCAATAAGGTATATCTACCAATAAACCTACAGGACCTGTAAAAAGCCAATTCCACCAGATAGCACCTCTCATTTGGGTAGATGTTTCAATAGTTTTAGATTGATACCCGTCTTTTTCCAAGGTCAATGTACTTTTTGCTTTCTTGCTTCTGTAATTACAGGGGGTTATTCCAATATACTTATTACCCGCATAAACAGTGGCTCCTTGTGGACTTGAATTAACACTAATGGTTTGCTTTCGACCTAATAAAGTGACACAGCTGCTAAAAAAAAAGCCACAGATAATAAATGCTGTTGTTAAATGTTTAATTTTCATGAGTATCATTGTTAAAAAATAAAATAGTAATTTTCGACCTCTCCTTGTACTTTCTCTAACCTTTTAAATGGTACCCCATAAAGCATACCTAACTGGCGACAAATATTAATTAATGTTTCCGTTGTGCGTGAGGTTTGTACTGCAACCAAACTATATGTATCACCTATTGCGTTTAGGTATATATATGTATCTTGATGTCCCAAATTATTATTTTGCAAGTACATAACTATCATATAATTACATTTAAAAGGCATTGGGGTTGCACTTTTAGATTGGTCACATTTACTTTCCATCACTTGATGAGGAATATTAAACTGTTTAAGCCTTCTTTGAATCTGTTCTAAAAACATTCTGGCTTTACTGTCTATGGTCATAATTATTAAAGATTAAATGTTAATACTAGCTTCAATTAGAACACCTTCAAATATTTGTATATCAGCCTTACCAAGATAACTTCCAAAAATGAATTGCAGGCATTTCCTTATTGTAGTATCTGAATAAGCGTTCTCTCCAAACCTATTCCTCATTACCATATCGTCTATCTCCAAAATAATTATTTTATCTTGCATGAAAGAATCTCCATTTATTTTAATATGACTGCTGTTATAAAAATCATGTTCTACGATACAATCTATATATTCCGGATATGCAGAACTATCTATTGAAAACTTCTGCTTTCCAAAAAGTTCAATGATTTTTTCTGTGAGATAAAACATAATATCATCTTGTACCGTACTAATTCCTGCTAATTTGATTTTGGTTATTGCAGTTTTTATCCCTTCTATAGTAAAGAACGTTTCTGTAATAGTATGCCCCACACCAGTTAAATAACAAAATAGTACATTAATAATATCCTTTTTTATTTCATGACTTAAATTTGAAAGGATTTGATTCATATTATTACATGTGGTTGAAAGTAAAGGCAGTTTATAACCAAATGCCTCCAATAATGATTGCAGCTTATCTTTTTCCTCATGCCTACTAGCAAATTGTTGTAAAAAGGCTGAAATAGCCATCATTTCTATGTCTTTTATCATGTATTTCTATTGTTTTATGTTAATATTAAGACGTAACGTTTCTACTATCTGATAATAGAACTGAATAGGTAAATAAGTAGTATGTCTGCTTCTTATAGATATTGATTTATACTTCCCAATTCTCCCCAAGAAAGTAGTTAATCATAGTATTTAAAGTATTAGAGAACTGATAGCATATAATTGACTGCTATAATACTTTATTTTGCTGCAAATAAATACGATAATCCAATACAAATCAAGTTCATATTGGTTCATAACAAAAAAACTACATACTTTGTGCCTTGCTGTATGATTTAAATTCTTCCTGTTCCCTTAGGAATATTATGGGTCACCCGTAAATTCTAGTGGGGTTATGCATAAATTTTAGTTAGTCTATA
>CAJUHN010000095.1 GCA_910585935.1 uncultured Lachnospiraceae bacterium
GTCTGGAACGGAGCGGGAGCGCGTCTGATGGGGGTATGTTAGCGCGGCTACGTGACCCTTTCGCGAAAAACCCCAAACCAGCCACTCCCTCTATATAAAGCATCCATAAACTCAAAAATCTATATTTCCCTATAATACCTCTTTCAAAATCCCTTGTGCTTCCTCTATCATCTTTTGGTATCTCTCTGGATTAACGCTCTTAAGCCATGCGATACCTCCTGTTATCTGATTTCTCTTCTCCTTAGAAATCTTTCCTTCCTTCGCCTCTATTTTCGCATGATGTAAAAGAGCTCGAAACTTCTTCACCCATTTTTTATTCACGCCGAGTTCTTCTCCATTCACAACAACCCCTGTGATGCTCTGGCATGTATTCGGACGCAAAACGCGGGTTTTCTTTGGATTGATATGAAATCCTTCTTCTTCCACAATTTTCTCTATATATCCCCAAAATTTTCCCAGATATGGTTCTTTTCCCTTTTCCAGACTAAAACTCATATCATCTGCATATCGGCTATACTGATATCCAAATTTCTTAGCCAAACCGCCTATTCTCAAATCCATCTTAGAACATATAATATTAGTAAGCATCGGACTAGCCGGTGAACCTTGCGGAAGGATTCGTTCAGAAGTTTTTACATAACAAGTTTCACCCTTTACCTCTATCGGAATTCTCTCACAATAAGTACATAACATCGCAAACAAAGAAGCGATATAACCAGAATATCCGAACATCTGAAATACTCCTCTTACTCTCTCAAAAGTTATAGTCGGGAAGAAATTCTCTAAATCCATATTGATCAGATAAGCTGGCGAGAGTGAATGATTTTTTGCACCTGTCACCACGGAATGTTCTTTTAAAAATCCATGCGCATAATCAGAACAAGGAACTTTTTCTAAAATCTCTGTTAAAATTTTTCTCTGTATTGCTTTTAATCCTGGCTTAGGTGCAGCAATCTTACGCATCCCGCCGCTCCTTTTCGGAATTTCATAGCGATAATATTGGTCTTTTTTTACTACATCTCTATGATAAGTTAGAAACCGTAATTCTGAATAAGAAATCCCTAAAAACTGTGCTAATTGCTTATCATCTTCTAAAATAGGCAGATGGAATTTCTCAAGCTGTTCCTTTTTGGTTTCCTTCTGAGGAAGAAAAGCAGAATATCCTCTTCCTATAAATACAATATTCTCCGCCTTCTTTTTCTGCCATTCCTGCCTCTTTTTCTCCTGCTGTGCCTCTCTCTGTGCCTTCCGCTCTGCTCTTCTTTCCAGAGATTCTTTCATAATCGCCCGTGAAACTTCCTGACGGATCTTCTCATAATCCCATGTATCTTTATACTCTTTTTGAAGCTCTAATAATTTTTTATCAATTTCTCCGATCTCTTCATAGACTTTCGCGATCTGCTCACTTAATTTCTGGTATTCCTTTAATAATTGTTTTCTATATTTATAATCTTCTTCTGTTTCATTTTGTTGGCGTTCATAAGGAGTCGGTAAATCTTTTGGCCAGAAGCCATACTCTTGCATTTTCAGAAAAGTGAACTCCTTTTTCCCCATTTCATTCACGGCTTTTCGATATCCAGTTCTATTATCATTTGGCGTAACTATCATAGCAACATCTCCATAATATCATTTATTTTATAATTTTTTCCCGTTTCAAAAGGAAGACCGAAAAATTTAAAAGACATCAAATATAACGCGAGGATATGCGCACAAGGATCTGAAATATTTCTATCTCCTTTCTGAAATTCTGCGCAGGTACAAGATACTGTCTTAATTTGTCCATCTTCATCTATCACAAGCTCTGCATTTCTAGTCGTATCTCTCCCATAGTTATCTTTTTCCATATAATCATGTGAAAAGCGATAATCCCCATTTTCCATTCTCACTGCACGGAAAGAATCCAGACTGGCATTTTGAAGTTTGTTCACTTTTCTTTCCATTCCTGTCACTTTATAAAGTTCTTCTGGAATCGGCTCACTGCAAAGCTGTCTAAACCTTACCTTGTCCGTTGTCACATCATAATACGCCTCTCCTTTTTTCAACATCATACCTATTCCAGATTTTGTTGTGCCTTCTTGGGCGCTAAGGCGCAGTTGTTCTTGTATTTCTTTTATAGAAAGACCTCTTTCTTTCTGTAAGAGCTTATAGACATCACGATAATTTCCTTCTGAAACAAATCCTGCCATGATATTGAAGGCTGTCCCCTTCACCCAGTCATTAGAAGACCAAGAAGAAAAACCGATTGTCATTTTCATAACTCCTAAATCTGCTATGATAAATTGTGGCATTCCAAATCCTAATAAACGCACATGAAAACTTTTTGCTAATGGAATCAAGCGTTCTGCAACTAACCAACGCCTTCTCCCCCATATTTTCTCTTCTCTTTTTCTCTCACCCTGATATACAGCATGTAAAATAAGTTCTGTATGATAAGGTTCAAATATAATTCTCACACGCTTTTTAGGTTCTAAAATCCACTTCATATATCGAGGACTCTTTTTCGCTTTATGCCTTCTTAAAAAAGAACAGATATCATAGAAATCCGCTGGGGTCAATTCAACATCTACTCCATTTAGACAGGCAGCAGAAGAAACTTGGCAAAACCCTTTTATCCATGTTTCTGGCAAATCAATTTTCTTTTCGATATGTTCTGGCATCACGCCCATATCTACGGTAAAACCATCTGGATTGACTGACAAAGTGACATCAGTATCTGTCCGGAAACGCTCAATTTCCTTTGCCAATTTTGCGGAAAAGTCAATATTGGTAGTCCCTAAAGAAGGAGTTTTTAATAACTCAAATTCTTCTATCGGAATGGACAAACAGCCATATGTCGATTCATCAATAGAAAACGCTTCAAAAGACACTTCATCTCGATGTACTGTGATGACAGGATCTAGCACAAACCATAAATCATAATCCTTTTCTTTGATAAATTTCCAAAATTCTCTTTCTAATTTATTATAATCCTTCCAGACGCTGAGTTCATCTATCTCTTTTTGCATTTTATTTAGAACTTTTTTTAACTGTTTCACTTCTTCTTCTTTTTCTCTTCGTCTGCCCTCTTCTTCCTTCATTTTCGTTGTCAATTCTTCTCTGACTTTGGGCGCATATTTCTCATGTAATTGTATTCTTCGCTCGATTTCCTGATTGAGCCATGCAAAAAATTCTTTTCTCTCTTTTTTCTCAATTTCCTTCCCAGATATCACAATTTCTCTTAACATTAACATGGCATCTCGAAAGATCAAAGGGTCTTTTAATTTTCCCTGAAAGGATACTCGTTCCTTTCTAGAATTATCCGCTGCCAATCCAAGTGTGGTATGATTTTCTTTTTGTATGCACATAGATGGGCTCATATATTGATAATTAACCTTCAACAGTTTCCACCTCATTTCTTATTTTAGCAAAAGCCACCAAAGCCTGTTCTGCGTCCTTTTTACAGTTTGATCCTCCGATATCTAACAGAATCTTTTCTAATTCCGTATTTTTTTCTGGATATTTTTTGGCAAAAATCGGGAGTTTTTGATAAATAAACTGTTTGGACTTCACTGTTTTATTTGGAAGATATAATAGTGTTTTTACATAGTATAAAAATAACTCTGTATTTCCATTTCCCAACTCTTGAATGATATATTCTGATTTTTGTGCGATATATGCCTTCACCTTTTGGTCTGGATGCTCCATCAGTTTCAGCATAAATTCCTTTGGAATATTGCAGGAATATTCTTTTTCTATCTCTGATATCCCCAATAAATATGCCCTTTCTATCGGAGAACCTATCAATACACTGATTTGCTCTTTTCTCTTTTCTGACGATGCCTCATGCAATACTTTTTCTACCATTTCGTTTAATATCGGAATCGGCGATTCGGCAAACATCAAAAATAATTCCATCTTCTCTTTTAATGCCTCTGGATGTTCTTGTAAAAGTTCTAATAATACCTGTAACATCTGGCTGCTTCCTTTTTCTATCAAATCAGCTACCTGAGAAGAATCTGAAATGTCACCACTCTTTATCATAGAAAGAAGATTTATGATTCTCACCTTTTCCTGCCATAATTCCGTTTCTCTCTTTTCCAAAGAACATGTATCAAGCAGTTTTCTCAATTCTTCTTTTTCCAATGAGAACAAAATATCTTCTATCAAATCAATGAACATTTTTGGCATCTGTTCTGTAGTCCATAACATAGGATAGAAAAAAGAAAATAGTCTTTCCTTCGCTTCCCAACTATATCCCTTGACCTCTAATACCTTCTTATGCAGAACATCTTTCGCCTCTTCTGCTTCCCATTCCTTAAATTCTTCTCTTTTCTCAAAAAATAACAGTATAAAAGAAACCATTTCTTCCTCGGAAAGCCCTAATACTTTTTCTTTCCAACTAGGATACCACGCCATATGCTCAGAAATCTGTGCGATAGAAATCAATAATTCTACAGAAACTGTATGAGTTTCTATATAGGAAATGGCAATATCTTGCAATTCTTTTCTCAAGCTCTTTAATAACACAAATAAAAGCTCTTCTTCGATATTGTCCACATTTTTTAAATACTTTTCTAATAATTTCTCTCCTAATCTTTTTAGAGGTTCATAAAAAGAATCTGAAAGAGCGACAATGACATCTTCTTCTAACTCCGATTCTAAACGTCCATTTTCCATATTCTCTTTTAAAATATAATAACAAGCTTTTACGATACTTCCCACTTTTGAAGCACTCGCAATTTCCGCTGTTTCTTTTAAATGTTGATCCCAAATCTCTGGATAAGCCTCAAAACGCCCTTCTAGCCCTAGAAATTGATCATTTCTTACATATTCTCTCATCTTTGTATAATATTCTACATAAGAATATGATTCATAATCTGGAGGACTTATTTCAGCCCTTTTATATAGAAAATGAGCAATAAAATAATTCGATTGAAAATTTCCCTGAAACTTTGATAGATAATCCCCTTCTTGATAACTGGTAAATAACACCTTCATAATATTCATATAAATTTCCGCATCTCGTTTACCATAATCTTCTATCGCTCTTCTTAAATATCTTCTAAAATAACTCCTGCTCTTACCTCCGTCATTAGCCCCAAAATAATAATACATTCTAGGAGCATCCATATAATAAGCTGCTTTTCCTAAAACATCAAAAAGACCATAAATTTCCGCTTCCTGAATCGTGTTCTTAACTGCTATGATATTTAACTTTCTTCCATCACAATAAATACTCTCTTTATAAAAAGCAGGTTTTAAAATTTCTTTTCGATGCCATCTATTATTTTCCCTGACATATTCATAACGATATGCACAAAGGCTGCCATCGTTCGCATACTTTCTATACAAAGTACCATCTAATTCTTTCTCATCTTCATTCTCCGATCTGAGAAAATGTAAGTCCATATCAGAAAGATGCTCTCTGATATCCTTTCCTCTCTCTTCTCTTTTTTTCTCATCCATCACATTGCAATAGATAGTCGCGCAGCGTTCTACCCCGTCCATATAATTTTTTTCTGCAAATGCTTTTACTTCTTTCCAGCCTTCTGCCTCTTCTAAAAGCATATCATCTCGTCTTTTCGCCATCTCTAAAAATATTCCAGCTATCACTTCTGTGCTTCCTATTTTTAAAATATATTGATAAAAATCTTTTGGAAGCTTTTGTTCTAAAAGCTGATTCAGATATTTCTTACGCATATAGAGACTCGGATCACAAAATAGTTGACATACTGTCTGAAACTGATCTTTATATGATTCTTCTAATAAAAGAATCTGATTCGGATTCTCAGCGAAACGAAAATCTTCTAATTTTTTATATTTCTCTTTTATTTCCTCAATAATAGAGGCATAAGGAAGTTTTTCATAATAAGGCAATAGAAGCTTTTCTTTTAAATTTTTCTTTTCTTTCAGCTTACTGCCATTCGTATCATAAAGATCTAAATTATGGTATGTTCCATCTGCTTTGACCTCTGGAAAAGACGGCAGATGCCCATTTTTTCCTTTTGCTATGAAATATAATTCATATTCCACTGCATCTTTTAAAAGATCTCTTTCTGTCTTTTGCTTTCCATATAAAATACAAAAAGCTGGATTTTCATCTTTATCCCATCCCCACAATACTAATTGTCGTATAGGATCATCATATCTTTCCCATACTCTATTTGTCGTTTCATTTCTCATGTTTTTCTATCACCTCTGTTATTCAAATCCTATAAAATATTTTACTATGTTTCTTTGTTATTTCGCTTCTTATAGTTTAGCATAAATCCCCATAATTTTCCACTTAATTTAAACATTTTATTTTAATTTTTTATCGTTTCATCTACATTAAAACCAAAGGGTCGCTACGGCGAGGAAGTATTTAGGCGAAGCCGCGCTCCCGCTCCGTTCCAGACGTAGTGGTACTAAATTCGCAGCCCTTAACAGTGCTGCTTATTAAGTACCAACGTCTTCCAAGGGGCTTCTTTCGGAATACTTCCTCGCCTCCGCTCGTTTGTCGTCTTGGCTAATTTGTGAGCTATAAATAAGCAAATATAAAATATTGCAAAATGAATTTTATATTATACAAACAATGCACAAAAAATACAGAAAAAAGTCTTTATTACGAAGACTATATGTTATACTTTTTTGCATTTTTCGGAATTTGCTCATTTATAGTTTTGAAAAATGAATTTCACTGTAACAATAAAATAAAAAAGTATAAAAATACTAATTATTTTTTATTTTATCGTGTTATTCCATTTTTAAAAACTAGCCGAGTCAAAAAAGTAGCTTAAGGCAAGAAAGTATTCCATAAGAAGCCCCTTGGAAGACGTTGGCACTTAATGAGCAGACCTGTAAGGGACTGCGAATTTAGTATCGCTACGTCTGGAACGGAGCGAGAGCGCGGCTTCATTGGAATACTTTCTTGCCTTAAGCGGAATTTCATTTTCTCTATGAAAAGAATATGATATAGTTGAATAGTAATTATATTTTCTATTCTATGTTAAAATTTAAAGATCAAACAATTTTATTTTAACTAATCCATGTGGTAAATTTTTTTCTTTATCTATATAGATAGCACTAGAAACTTCATTTATATGATTAGTAATTTTTTCATTTTCTATCATTTCATCATTAAAATTTGCAGATAAAAGGAATCCTTTATAACCTCCTAAAAATATATAATATTCATCTTTTATTTGTTCTATTTTATCCTTCACATTTTTCAAATTTTCTTTTAATCTATTTAAAATTTCTCTATTATTATCCTCTATATTATCCTTTGACATATCTAATATGGCATTGATCTGGCTACAAAATTTTTCTACTTTTCTCTTTGTACACTGCGTTGTTTCTTCTAAATATTCTTTAAAAGACCCCTGCAAAAACACCTCTCCCTTATACTTTTTATTTGCCTTTAGCATTTCAATTCGTATATTAGGAAAAAAAGTATCTATTTTTATCTTTTTGGGTGTTTTCTTATCTTGCATCACATATTGAACTTTATTTAAGGGATATAAACCAATATCTTCTTTATCTTTTATTAAAATATCATCAAACATAATATGATTTCGTTTTTTTTCCTTTTTATTAAATCCCATAACAGCTCCTTTTATGGAAGATCCCGGAATATAATATTGTATTGCTTCTTCTTTATATTCCTCATAAATACCATATCGATAAAATGGATAAATAATATTATTTTCCTCTTCTACAAAAAAATATTCCTTTTCTCTTGGAGATAATACTACAGTAGAAAGTGTTTCTAAAGTGTATCCTTCTTTTTTTATATTCTTCATATTCTACTTTTCTCCCTTCTATCTCAAAAACATGTTATCATTTTTTTAACTCTGATATAGGATATAAAAACGCATTTCCAAATAAAATAGCTTTGTCGTCAAAAGGTGATGTAATGCAATGACTCACATTTTTTATTCCATTTACAGGATATATCATACATCCAGCTTCAATAAAACTAATAAATTTCTTTTCATAGTTCTCATTTAATCCTTCTAATTTATCGTAGGGTCTTCTTTCTGAAGTAAATAATTTAAGTGTAGATTTTTCATAATCAATTTCATGTGGCAAAAGCATTCCTAAATTCAAATATCCTTTATTCCCTTTAAAACAGGAGCTTCTATTTATGAATGGTTGTTCTATCTCAATTCCCTCTATACTAAAAATATTCATTCCCTGTGAAGCATGAGTTCCTAGAAAAAATGGCTGCCTGCTGCCCTTTATTTGTTCTAATCCCTTTAATAATTTCTCACGTTCTTTGCTGTCTTGTATGGAAAGGTAAAAATAATAAGTATTAACTATATCCTTTTTTTCTTCCCCTTCTTTTTCCATTACTTTCATCACCGTTATTTCTGGGACAGAAAATATATTCGGATCTAATCCTAATAGATCATATCTTACACTATCAATCGCACAATGTGTCTGTTGAGATGATTCTATAGAAATATAAGGATATATCTCTATCTTCTTCGCACCGATAGGACTTTCTAATAACTCCTTCATTTTTTCCTTGGGAATATATTTTCTCTTTTTTATCGCTTTATAAATATTTTTGCTATTTTCTATCTCCTTTTTGGATAATTCATTTAATAAATAGGTCTGTGGCATCGGCAGATAATTAAGAGGCAGCATATTAGAAAGACTCAGATAAATCTTTTTTTCTTTTATCTTCAAAACAAAATCTGTTGTTTCTTTTTCAGAAATGTAATCTTTATATAAATGAATGAGCGCACCAAATATCTTTTGTGAATCAGGAATCTGACTGATTCTTCCAACTGCTTTTGTCTTTATTTTGTATGTTGTAATCTTCTCCATATATTATTCCTCTATTACCTCTACCTGAATTTTTCCATATCCTCGACTTCCAGAATTTCCCAAACGATAAATCCCATCATTGAATCTCAATACTACCTCTTTTATAAATTCCTTTATTTCTTTTATATCCATCTCTAATTCCTGCATATGGTAAAATAATATATCTCCATAAAACTTTACCTCTTGTCGTATTGTTTTATAAGTTCTAGGATTTGATTCCACCCTGTCCTCTAAATACTCAATACAATTTTTTGTATCAATCGAGAATAAATCTTCTATTTTATTCTCCTGTTCATCAAGTATGAGATCATTAAACAACAGTTTTGGAGTATTATTAAATCCATCTATACCAAACAAATATTGTGCAGATACATTACTCAATTTATCCTGAAATTTTCGTTCTATAGGTTCTAATCGCCCATCTTTTATCTTTTGGCTCTCTTTTTGTTTTTTTCCTCTCTCCTGCATCTGTTCCAAATACTTTTTATAACTCTCCGCTATTTTTTCCGCACAAGCATTTTTTTCATATTTTATAATATCTCTTACAATATATCTACAGACACCCTTGAAAGAAGACCCCGGTATATAGGGTTTTCCATTATATGTAACAGTATAACAGTCAATCCCTCCTATTTCAAAGGTATTAGGAGTTCCTCCAATAAAAAGATTAGATTTTGTAGTCACTTTTATTGACATTTTCTCTATATTATTTTTCATGTTCCTTTAACACTCCTTCTGTTTTTTACTTATTTTTTCTGAAGGATATATCTTTTTATATTGAATAGATTGCTGATTAAACTGATAAAAAATTAAGAGAGAATCGATATAATCCTTATCTATTTTATTCACTATCTCATCCACTCCTTCTGTGTCAAAATATAAAGACGGAGGAGCTTTGTACTCTTTTTTATGGAGTTCTTCTATTTGTTTTATTTCATCTTGTGTTCTATTCTGTATGTTAGTTATGATATGATAAATATATTTATTATCTTGTTTCCTTATTTTATTTTTTATTCTATAAAACATAGATGAACGGATAGGTAAAGTTCGATAGACTTTAATTTTCATACGCTTCTTTTTGTTATCCTTTAAATCAGAAACATATTCTTCTTCTCTTACAAATATATCTTTCAATTTCTTTTCCTTATTTTCTTTTTCATCTTTTATGTCCAAATTATTGGTATATAAATAACGCAGCACTCTGTTAAAAACACAACTTCTGATCTTCTTTATATCAAATGTATTTTTCACAAACTCTTTGTCTTCATCTTTTATTTTTAAATTACTATCAGAAAATAACAGCAAAAGACGAACATAATTCTCCAACTTTTTCTTCTGTTTACAATCAAACTTTAATTCATATTGTTTTCCCTCTTTTTCACTAACCTGTTTTAACAATATTGCAATTAATAATAATTCCGCTTCTCTTAACCCTTTATCTGAACTATTTAAATAACTTGGAGATAAATGATATAAAACAGCATTGCTATATTTCACTTCATCTTTATAAATTTTCGGATCTGTTATTTTTCTTAAAAGCTCATATAAAAAATGATGTGCTTTAAATCCCTTCTCCATCGCATTTTTTAATATACTAATACTATCTATAAAATTTTTCCATTGAGGTTTATCGTTTTCTAATTTATCATAGAACTTTTCTTCTTTATTATCTGTTATATCAAAGAATACATAATGATTGATACTCAACTGTATATCTAACATCTCTTTTTGTATTTCTTCCAACTTATTATCTTTTTCTATGATACTTCTCTTTTCTTTTTTCGCTGTTTCTAATTGCCGTTCTACCCTCTCATAATAATAGCGAATGGGTTCTCGGTTAAATGTAAATTCCACCCCTATACTCATAGAAAGAGAATTTTTTTTTGAAATCTCTCGAATCTCTTCATTAATATCCCTTAAAATTTCTTTACAGATATCAATCCCTTTCATTAAATAATTAGCTGATACAGCAAAAAAAATATCATCTCCTGCCATATAAAGAGGATATAAACGAAAATCTTTCTCTTCTTTTTGTACTTCATTTGCATATTCTTTTAATTTCTCTATACATATAAATCTTGTTAAAATATCACTGATATTTTTATAAGTACAATAATCTTTCTTTCCTTTAAATAACTGACCCATATTATCAAGATCCGCTTTTATTACAGCTATTCGGAAATGATTATTATTCTGATAAACTTCTTCTGGAAAAAGCTGATCAATCTCTGAAACAAATACCCCTGTTTCTTCCCTTTCCCGTTCTATATTTTTCTTAGAAATATTCTGCACATCTTGAAATTGAAAAATAATATCTTTATGCTCTTTTATTATCTCATTCAGACATTCTTTTTGTTTTAAGCGTCTTTTTCCTTCCTCTATCGCCATTATCTTTTCATCTTTTTTTCCTTTAGATGCCTCTTTTATTACTTCTGCACTTTCAAAATAAGTATATTTCATCAACAACTGCCCATTATACTTTTTATAATATTCTGAAAATAAGACACTGCATCTCTCTTTAATTTCACGTTCTGATAAATCTGTAGAAAAAATAAATACGCCTGAACATTTCAGTAAACTCTCTTCTTCCCTAAATTGTTCTTCCATATCTTCATAAAAATCTTTTGAAATCAAATTAGAAGCACCTATAATACTCTGTAATGTTCCACTATTAGATTGCCTTTCCTGTGTATGAGCATGAATCACATAATACAAAAATGTCTGCACTTTATCAATGCTTATCGCCACAATATATCTTTTCATTCTATATTCTTGTTCCTCCCCTTTAAACATCTTGACATAAGCACGATGAGGAAATAGAATAGGATTATTAATCAGCATTAAAAGCTGATTCAGTTGAAAGTTAAAAGTCAATAGAGAAATATTCTCTTCATTTTCATCAAGTACTTCATAATCTTTTAAGGAAATTTTTCCTAATTTATCCTCATCTGTTTTTCCCTCTCTGTCATAATTTACCTTATTGAAATTTAAATCCTTATACCATTCATATAACTCCCTAGAATCATTACATATAATCTCAATCCGCGCTCTTTCCTTTTTATCTTCATTGCCCCTTTTCGCTATTAATACAAAATCAAATAAATTCTTAATATTATCTTTAACATTTTCTAAAACACATAAAATACGAATAGGTCTAGTAGATTTTTGAGTAGCAACTGTGCTATCTACAATTTGATTCGCCATTCTAGCAATAGATTTTCCTCTTGTCCTAAGTTCCTCTATTCTTTTTTGCCAAGTTTTAATCTGTTCTTCCTCTACACTCTTACTTTTACATTCCACTACTGTGGCAACTGCTTCTATTGGAATAAACTTTAACCTTCCATAACGAAAGATATAAGGAGTATAGGTTTCATCCATTATCGCCAAATCCACTTCATTAGACACATTTCCGTTTGAATCTATAATGAAAACAGAATGTTCTATCACAAATTTCTTAGGAAGAACCATTTCAAATAATTGTTCCCAAATATCTTCTCGTTCTGTTCCTATCGTTGTTCCATGCAGATCATTCTTCATATATAATTGTTCTACAATAAACTTCTCTACTTGGCGATAATTATCTTTAATATTTCTAATCATCTTTAAATTTCTCTCTTCTTCCATAACAATTCATCTCCTGTTTTTTCTTTTCTTAATAATTTAGACAATTGCCAACCCCTGAAAACCATATAAACCCTGATTTTTACAAAATCTCTTCCCTGAAACTTCATAGATTATCGCAAACTTCACTTTTCAAAAAGTAGAACAGCCAACGAACTAGCGGAGGCAAGGAAGTATTCCATAAGAAGCCCCTTGGAAGACGTTGGCACTTAA
>CAJUHN010000096.1 GCA_910585935.1 uncultured Lachnospiraceae bacterium
TTAAGTACCAACGTCTTCCAAGGGGCTTCTTATGGAATACTTCCTTGCCTTCGCTGGTTTGCTGATGGTTTTAATTTGTGAAAAGAGAAGGTCACAATAACGATAGAATAAAAAGGTGGAATGGTGATGAGAAAGTATATAGGGAGGATATTTTATGATTGATAATAAAAAAGAACAAGAGCGTGATGAACTTCATCGCACGATATGGAATATGGCAAATGATCTGAGAGGCAGTGTAGATGGTTGGGATTTTAAACAATATGTGTTGGGTATGTTGTTTTATCGATATATTTCAGAGAACTTTACTAATTATGTGAATCATGGAGAAGTAGAAGCAGGCAATGTAGATTTTGATTATATAAAATTATCAGATGAAGAGGCTGAACAGGCGAGAGAGGATTTAATACAATCTAAAGGATATTTTATTTTGCCTAGTGAACTTTTTTGTAATGTGAGAGAGGAAGCAGCAAACAATGAAAATTTGAATGAAACATTGGAAATGGTGTTTCGGAATATTGAAGCGTCGGCACAGGGGAGGGACAGTGAAAAGAATTTTAAAGGATTGTTTGATGATATCGATGTGAATAGTAATAAATTGGGCGGAACAGTAACAAAGAGAAATGAAAAACTGGTGAAGTTGTTAAATGGCGTTGGGGATATGAAATTAGGAAGTTATCAGGATAATACGATTGATGCGTTTGGGGATGCTTATGAATTTTTAATGGGTATGTATGCATCAAATGCAGGAAAGAGTGGTGGAGAATATTATACACCACAGGAAGTATCTGAACTTCTTACAAGAATTACAATAGAAGGAAAAAAGGAAGTGAATAAGGTATACGATCCTGCTTGCGGAAGTGGTTCTTTGCTGTTAAAGTTTGCTAAAATTTTGGGGAAGAAACATGTAAGGCAGGGCTTTTTTGGTCAGGAGATTAATATTACTACTTATAATCTTTGTAGAATGAATATGTGGCTGCATGATATAGAATATACAGATTTTGATATCGGACATGGAGATACTTTGACAGAACCATTACATTGGAGTGATGAACCATTTGAAGCGATTGTTTCTAATCCACCATATTCTATCAAATGGAAGGGAGATGCGAATCCGATTTTGATTAATGATGAGCGTTTTTCTCCTGCTGGTGTACTCGCGCCGAAATCAAAGGCGGATCTTGCTTTTATTATGCACTCTTTATCATGGCTTGCGACCAATGGAATAGCAGCGATTGTATGTTTTCCGGGTGTTATGTATCGAGGAGGAGCAGAACAGAAAATCCGTAAATATTTGATTGATAACAATTATATAGAATGTGTGATTCAGTTGCCAGATAATCTTTTCTTTGGAACAAGCATTGCGACTTGTATTATGGTGTTGAAAAAGAATAAAACGGAAAATAATACACTATTTATAGATGCATCAAAAGAGTGTGTAAAAGTGACTAATAATAATAAGCTGACAGAAGAAAATATTCGGAATATCTTGACGGCTTATCAAGAGAGAAAAGATAAGGCGTATTATGCAACTGTTGTATCAAATGATAAGATTGAGGATAATGATTACAATCTTTCTGTATCTTCTTATGTGGAGCAGGAGGATACGAGGGAAAAGATTGATATAAAGAAATTAAATGCAGAAATTAGGGAGATTGTGGCGAGAGAAGAAGTGCTTCGGGCGGAAATAGATAAGATTATTGAGGAAATTGAAAGTTAATGAAAATAATATTTTACTATTATAATACAATGAAAAATGAGGTTGAAGATGAGTAAGTTACAAGATTTAATTAATAAATTATGCCCTAACGGAGTAGAATATAAATATATAAAAGATACATTTAAAAGATTAAAGGGAACACCAATAACTGCTGGAAAAATGAAAGAAATAGAAAATGTGGATGGGGAAATTAGAATCTTTGCTGGAGGTAAAACTATAATTAATGCAAAAGAAGAAGATATTCCTAAAGCTAATATTACAAGAGTTCCAGCAGTTTTAGTTCAGTCAAGAGGCATTATAGATTTTATTTACTATGAAAAACCTTTCACATTTAAAAATGAGATGTGGGCTTATACTACAGAAGATAAAGTATCAGTTAAATTTTTATATTATGTATTAAAGAATAATTTATCTTATTTTAGAGATGCATCTTCTGGAATGGGGTCTATGCCACAAATATCTTTACGGATTACAGAAGATTTTATGATTCCTGTACCTCCATTAGAGGTGCAGCGTGAAATTGTTCGTATTTTGGATAGTTTTACAAAATATACTACAGAACTTATAACAAATCTTATAACAGAAATTGAAGTACAGAAAAAACAATATGAATATTATCAGGATTTAGTATTGACATTTGTTGAAACAGGTAACACAATTTTGTCAGAGCAGAGCAGAGCAGAGCAGAGCAGAGCAGAGCAGAGCAGAGCAGAGCAGGAATAATTAAGATTTTACAGTATGTGTTTGGTTGGATTGAGGTTGAATTAGGAGATATAATTGATTCATTAACTACAGGACTTAATCCTAGACAATTTTTCAAATTAAATACAGATGATGCACAGAATTATTACGTGACAATACGAGAATTACATAATAATACAATAATTTTTTCAGATAAGACAGATAGAATAAATGATGAAGCATTAACTTTATGTAATAATCGATCTAATTTAGAAATAGGGGATGTTCTTTTTTCGGGAACAGGAACAATAGGGGAAACTGCTGTAATAATGGAAAAACCTGATAATTGGAATATAAAAGAGGGAGTCTATGCTATAAAACCAAAGAAAAATATAGTTAATTCAAAATTTTTAATGTATTTATTAAGAACACAAGAAACTCATTCAAATATAATGAAGAAAGTTACAGGTGGAACAGTAAAGAGTATTTCAATGAAAGAAATGAAAAAACTGAAAATAGTTATTCCATCTATTACAGAACAAGAATATATTGTTAGTATTCTTGAGCATTTTGATGCTCTTTGTAATGACATTACCACCAGTTTTTTAATAGAAATAGAAGCACGAAAGAAACAATATGAATACTATCGAGATAAATTATTAACATTTAAGGAGCTGAATATATGAGTATTTACAATATAGTTGCATCTGGAAATGAAAGTACTGTTGTTACAGAATATATACCAGAGGATAGACGTTCCGATAGTTATCAAAGTGAAGCGGATTTGGAAGCTGAATTTATACAAATGCTTACGGAACAAGGTTATGAATATATTACTGTTCATTCTGAAAAAGAACTGATTGCAAATTTGCGGATAAAGTTAGAGCAGTTGAATCATTATACTTTTTCTGATAGTGAATGGGACAGGTTTTTTCATGAACACATAGCGAATACGAATGATGGTATTGTGGAGAAGACTAGAACGATACAAGAAGATGCCATAAAAAATCTGATAAAAGATGATGGAAGTACTAAGAATATCATTTTATTAGATAAAAAGAATATTCATAATAATTATTTGCAGGTGCTGAATCAATATAAAGTTTCACGGACAGAAAATGCCTGTCAGATGGATAGGAAGGCAAATTATGATAATCGATATGATGTTACGATTCTTGTAAATGGTCTGCCGCTGGTTCATGTGGAATTAAAGCGAAGGGGTGTGGCTATTAAGGAGGCTTTTCATCAGATTAACCGCTATCAGCGTGACAGCTTTTGGGCAGGATGTGGATTGTATGAGTATGTACAAATATTTATTATATCTAATGGTACACATACAAAATATTATTCCAATACAACAAGAAATTCTCATATGAAAAAGCAGGAAGGAGGGGAAAATAAGGGGAAACAGACTAGCAATAGTTTTGAATTTACTTCTTTTTGGGCGGATGGGAATAATAAAATTATTCCTGATCTTGTGGATTTTACGAAGACGTTTCTTTCTAAGCATACCATTTTAAATATTTTGACAAAATATTGCGTTTTTACCTCTGAGAATTGTTTGCTTGTTATGCGACCTTACCAGATTGCGGCGACAGAGCGTATTCTAAATCGCATTGAAATTAGTACCAATTATAAAAAATTAGGAACACTTGAGGCAGGAGGTTATATTTGGCATACAACAGGGAGCGGAAAAACGCTGACTTCTTTTAAGACAGCGCAGTTAGCGAGCAAGCTTTCTTATATAGATAAAGTCCTTTTTGTGGTAGATCGAAAAGATTTGGATTACCAGACGATGAAAGAATATGATCGTTTTGAAAAGGGTGCAGCGAATGGGAATACTTCTACAACAGTATTGAAACGTCAGTTAGAAAATCCAGATGTGAGAATTATTATCACTACGATTCAGAAGCTGGCTCGCTTTATAGTTAAGAATAAAGGGCATGAAGTTTTTGAAAAGCATATTGTAATTGTATTTGATGAATGTCACCGCTCCCAATTTGGAGATATGCACAAAGGGATAACCAAAAGCTTTAAGAAATATCATATCTTTGGTTTTACAGGTACACCGATTTTTTCGGAGAATATAGGGGCAGGTAAGAATCCTGAACTTAGAACTACACCACCGGTTTTTGGAGATAAACTTCATACTTATAGCATTGTAGATGCCATTCATGATGGCAATGTTTTGCCGTTTCTTATTGATTATGTGAGTACTATAAAGGATAAATCAGATACCGTGGACAAGCAAGTCAGAGCTATTGATACAGAAAAAGCTTTGATTAATCCAAATAGAATACGAATCATTGTAGAATATATTTTGGAACATTTTGATCAGAAAACAAAACGGAAGAAAGAGAGTTTTGATTTTTCTATCCTGACGAATATACAGGAAGTGGCTTCTGCGAAAAAAAGTGGAAAAGTAGAAGAGAAAAAACAAAAGATCAGAATGAAAGGCTTCAATTCTATTTTTGCAGTGAGTTCGATTGATGCGGCGAAGTTGTATTATATGGAGTTTCAAAAACAACAAAAAAGTCTGCCAGAAGCACAGAAACTTCGGATTGCGACCATTTATAGTTATGGAGTGAATGAAGAAGCGACCGATGATTTTGTAGAAGATGAAAATTGTGAAGATACTAGCGGATTAGATCAAAGTTCCCGTGATTTTCTAGAAATGGCAATCTGTGATTATAATACTATGTTTCAGACAAATTATGATACATCCAGCGATAAATTTCAAAATTATTATAAAGATGTTTCTCTTCGTATGAAGAATAGAGAAATTGATCTTCTCATTGTGGTAAATATGTTTCTTACTGGTTTTGATGCCACTACATTAAATACTCTGTGGGTGGACAAAAATTTGAAGTATCATGGGCTGATACAGGCTTTTTCTAGAACAAATCGTATTTTAAATTCGGTAAAGACCTATGGCAATATCGTTTGTTTTCGGAATTTAGAGCAAGAAACAAAGGACGCGATTGCTCTATTTGGAGATAAAAATGCTAACAGCATTGTTCTTTTAAAGAACTATGAAAGTTATTATTGTGGTTATGATGAAAATGGAAAACATTATGATGGATATGTAGAATTAATAGAAAAATTAAAGGCGCTATTTCCGTTAAGTGAGATAACAATAGGAGAAGAAAATCAAAAAGATTTTATTTCTTTATATGGCGCGATTTTGAGAGTAAAAAATATTTTGTCATCTTTTGATGCCTTTGAAGGAAATGAGATATTGACCGCCCGTGATTTTCAGGACTATCAGAGTGTCTATCTTGATCTCTATCAGAAATGGAAATCAAAGAGAGAGGAACAAAAAGAAATTATCAATGATGATATTGTTTTTGAAATAGAATTAATAAAGCAAGTAGAGATAAATATCGATTATATTCTTATGCTCGTAAAGAAGTATCAGCAAGAGGGGAATAAGGACAAAGAAATCTTGATTACAATTGAAAAAGCGGTCAGTTCCAGTATGAATTTACGGAGTAAAATAAAGCTGATACAAGATTTTTTACAAACAGTCAATGCAGAAACAGAGGTAGATGGAGAGTGGCGGAAATTTATCGATGAACAGAGAGAACAGGAATTAATGCTTATTATTCGTGAAGAAAAACTGAAAAATGAGGAAACTCATAAATTGATACAAAATGCTTTTCGAGATGGTATTTTGAAGACAACAGGAACAGATATTGATGTAATCTTGCCAGCAGTATCACGTTTTGGCAGCGGTGGCATAACTAGAGCGGAGAAAAAGAAAAATGTCATAGATAGGCTGATGGCATATTTTGAGAAATATTTAGAATTAGTCTACAAGAATAATAATTAAATAATAATGAATAAAAGAGATTTTGAAGAAGATAAAAAACTATGAAATAATAGAATATATATTTACTGATAGATTATAAATACAAAATTTTTATAACAGTTCAAACTTTTTATTTTATTTGTTATTGTGAGATTCACTTTTCACAGATTAGAACCATCAACAATCTAGCGAAGGCAAGGAAGTATTCCAAAAGAAGCCCCTTGGAAGACGTTGGTACTTAATAAGCAAACCCGCAAGAAGCGGGATTTGCGAATTTAGTACCGTGTAGTCTTACACGGAGCGGGAGCGAGGCTTTGATGGAATACTGCCTTGCTATAGCGAACCTTTGCTATCTAAATAGACTGAACGGTAACAAATTTTTGAAAATAAAACTGAGAAGTATTGTAAAAAATATGCTTATAGGATATAATAAATATAAATAAATGTACAGTGGAGGTGTTAAAATGGAATTTGTTCAAGCACAGTTTTCTCTTAAATATGAACCCCATATGAAAATCAGACGCAATGCTAATCAGATAGAAGATTTATTGAAAGAACATTATGGAGTTCCTCAAGTGATGCCTATACCAGATGATTTTGCTGCAGAAGCTCCTAGAGTTGTGTTCACTTCTCATAAAGCTCATAGTCAAATCAGTTTTTCTCAAATTTCAGTAGACCTTACTGTAAATTTTGATGGAGAATATAGGAATAATTTTGAACTTACAAAGTCATATATACAAAAACGAGTATATTTACTGAAACAAGTATTAAATGATATAGGAATTAAAGAATATTATTTCTTTGGTTTAACATATAATGCTCGATTAGATATTGGTAAAGACAAGCCATTAGAGTATATTAAAACTTTATTAGGAGATAATCTTTCTAAAGAAGAAAATTTATATGAGGTTTTACAGAGAGTTGCATTAGTAGAAGAAAAAAAGTTTTTTGTTAATCAACAAGTTAGTACTTTTAGAGAATATCAAAATAGTGGAAAAAATATTCCAAATTTATTAGATTTTTCAAATAGTAAATTGATTTCAGAAGGAGTAAGTATTTCATTAGATATAAATAATAGATATTCTTTTTTATATAAAGGTACAAATACAAAAATGCAAGAATTTGATGTAGAATTTGAAAAAATATATTCATTAATGGAACAAAATTTTAAGAAATGGGAAAGATAAAAAATGGATAGGAGGCATATACTATGAATAAAATGTCAGGGTTAGGATTAAGTGTTTTGACAGTTTCAGTTTTTAGTGTTGCATCATTATCATCAAATACCATAAGTGGAAACGTAACTTCTAGTATAAATAATTCATATTGTTATGAAGCAGTTTCGATTATAAGTGATGAAAATGGAGAAATGTGTCTTTCATCAAGTTTAGGAGAACAAGCAGGAGGCGACATTTTGATTAATCAAAATGATATTTCTGATAATTATTTGATAAGACATAAGCGAAGAAGTGTACAACTTCAAATAACAAAAGTAAGCAAACATGTATCAAAATTTGATTTTGAAGAAGAATATGAGGAGATATAATGGAATATCCATGGTATGAAGTAATAGACACTGTGAATGATATTACACAAGGGGATATTATAAAAGAGTGTCCAGTCGCAATTTTGTCTGATTATATAGGCGAAGAAGAGAATCAAATAATAAAAGCAGAAGTATCTATAATTAATGGTATAATACTTACGCAAGCCTGTGATATAGCAAATAAAAACGTGGAAAATATAATTTTATGTGCTATTACATCAAAGGGTGATTTTGAAGAGCAACAAAGGAAATTAGGATTAGGAGAAGGAAAAATTAAATCTAGGATTGAGAGTATTAGAAAAGGTCAACAAAATGCATATCACATTATAAATAATTACATAACAGATGACTTTTCACAAGATTATTATATAATTAATTTTAAAGATATATTTAGTATTCCTATAGATTTAGCACAAAAAATTGCTTTGAAAAATGGAAAAAGACTTAGATTATGTCCGCCATATCGTGAACATTTATCTCAAGCCTTCGCGAGATATTTTATGCGTGTAGGATTACCAATTAATATTACATTTTAGGTATAGATATAAAAAAGAAGAAGCTGTTGCAAAATAAAAATTTTATATTATATATAGATATAAATTTCTATTATATCTACAATATTTAGTATTTAATATTTATTTTGTAACAGCCTCTTCTTTTTTTATGCACAGACTCATGAAGAGGAAATATGCCTCACCACCTTTTTCTAAACAAAATCTATGTTTTCTAAATAAAATATAAACAATTCTTATCTTTTTAAAATCCTATTGAAAACAAAAAGAAAAAGAAGTATATTTTAGAGTAAATTATATTTGTCTATACATATAATCTAGAATAAAAATGTTCAAGTAATACATATAAAGAGAGGAAGGTCAAATGTGTAAGGAAAATTTGAAAAACGATATTTTTCATCTTTTTTATGAAGTTTTCTCAAGAGTGAAGGAAGAGGTAGAAGCAAATGTAGAAGGGATAGGGCTGACACATCTACAATTAAGTATTTTGTTAAATCTAAAAAAAGGAACAATTACGACAGTGGGGAAGTTGAGCAAAGAGCTTGGAATCAGTCAGGGAAACGCTTCTTCTATTTGCAAAAAATTAGAACAGATGGGCTATTTAAAAAGAAAGCGAAATGAACAAGACGAACGTGTCGTAAATCTATCTCTTACAGAAGAAGGAAATCACATATTAGATCTATTTGGAGAGGAATGTAAAAAGGTGATGAACCCTATTTTACAGAGGATGTCAGAAGAATCACTACAAAAGTTTTTGTTAGGTTTACAGGAGATAAATGAAAATTTAATAAAAATAAGAGAACAAGAATAGTAGAATGTGGAGGGCAGGATGAAGAAAAAGAGGAAGAAGTTAAAATGGGTACTGATTATATTAGCAGTGATTGCAGTAATTGTAGTTTATTTAATATCTCAAGGCAAAAAAGCTGTTGATAACATGTATTCTTCTATTACAGCAGAGAAAAGTGATTTTAGCGTATACTATACATTTAGCGGAAATACTGCACTGGACGAAACAGAAAGAATTGTGACAACTCAAACATGGAAGATAGACTCTATTAACGTAAAAGAAGGAGATACCATAAAAGCAGGAGATACTTTATATGTAATCAATGAGGAAGATTATAATATGGCGCTTTATCAGGCAGAAGCTGCGATTGAAAATGCAAAAATAGCCTTATCCAGTACAGAATCTAGTACTAGACAACAAATTAATCAGGCAAAAAGCAGTATGAATACCGCAAAAATGTCCATGGAAGATGCGAAAGCGACCCTAGATGATACACAGGCTTTATATGAAGCTGGAATCGCTACAAAACAGACTTATGATCAGGCAAAACTGGCTTATGACATGGCACAGGAACAATATAATTCCGCCAGAGATAATTATAATACCTTAGCAAATACCACTTCTGGATTGAGTATTTCTTCTGCCGAAGCACAACTAGAACAAGCACAGAAATCTTATGATAGTTTAATAAAACAAGTAGGGGATAGAGAAGTAAAAGCAGAAACAGATGGCACGATTTCTAAAATTTATGTTGATCCAGGTGTCAAATTAAATGCAGGAACAGTAGTAATGGATATCTTAGATACTAATTCTATAAAAGCTATTGTAAAAGTAGATGAATATGATTATTCCACCATGCAGATTGGAACAGAGGTAATTGTCCGCATTGATGCATTAGATCTAGAAGTTCCGGGAAAAGTGACATCGATTGATTTACAGGCTACTGCAGGAGCAGGTATTTCTTATTTCAATACAGAAATTTCTTTTGAGCATGATGACAGAGTTTTAGGCGGAATGACAGTAGAAGTAAAAGCATTAAAAGGAGAAGCATTAGATGCCATTATTCTGCCAATAGAAGTCATTCAATTTGATAAAACAAATCAAGCTTATATACTTTATAAAGATGAAAAAGGAAATATGTTAAATAGAAATGTGACAATCGGTGTGACAGATGGTTTACGCGCAGAAATTGTAGAGGGCGTTACAGAGGGAGAAACGATTTATTACATTGATAATTCTGCCTACTATCAGATGATGGAAATGATGGGAGGTAATTAAATGGCAGAAAAATTATTGGAAATGACAGATATTGTAAAGACTTATAATATAGCTGGTGAAGATCAGGTGGTTTTAAATCATATTGATTTTGATGTAGAACGAGGGGAGTTTGTTTCGATTTTAGGTCCATCTGGTTCAGGAAAATCCACCATGATGAATATTATTGGATGCTTAGATGTGCCTACCTCCGGCAGATATATTTTACATGGAAAAGAAATTGCCAATATGGATCAAATAGAATTAGCACATATCAGAAACAAAGAGATCGGATTTATTTTCCAGTCATTTCAATTATTAAAAAGAAATACGATCTTAGAAAATGTAGAATTACCTTTAATCTATTCTAAAATACCAACAAGAGAAAGACATGAGAGAGCAAGAGAAATGTTAGAACGTATGGGACTGGGAAATAAATTAGATTTCTATCCAAATCAATTATCTGGTGGACAGCAGCAGAGAGTAGCGATTTCAAGAGCCGTAGTGACACAACCTTCTATTTTATTGGCAGATGAGCCAACCGGAGCTTTAGATCAAAAAACAGGGCAACAGGTTATGGAATTATTTGCAGAATTAAATGAAGAGGGCAGAACGATTATTATGATTACCCATGATAAACATATTGCAGCCCATGCCAAAAGAATTGTAAAGATTTTAGATGGCGTAATGTCGGAAGGAGTGACAGAAGATGCTTAGAGAAAGTTTAAAAATGTCATGGCAGAATATTATACAAAATAAAATGCGTTCCTTTCTGACAATTTTAGGTATTGTGATCGGTGTCACAGCCATTATCGCCCTAGTGACCGTAGTACAGGCTGTGATTGACAATGTAAATGAACAATTCGACAGTGTCGGTGCAAATACACTGGTAGTTTCCGCACAGGGAACACCACTAAAACAAGGCTTAACAGATAAAGAATTAGAGGAAATCCGTCAGATTGATGGAGTAGTAGGAATAGCTCCTTCTATCAATGCAACCATGAACGTCTATCGAAATGGAGTTGTTTATGAAGATGTTTTTATAGATGGAAAAAATGAATTATTTTTTCAAAGAAATAAAATTATTGGAAATGGAAGGGCATTCAATTATTTAGATGTAGAACAAAAGACAAATGTTTGTATCATCAGCGGTGAATTTCAGAAAGAGGCATTTATTGGAGAAAATCCAATAGGACAGACAATTACATTAAAAGGGATTCGCTATGTGATTGTAGGAGTTGCAGATGGCAGTGATAATTCTGTTATGACTTTAATGGGAGGGAATACAACCGATATCTATGTGCCATATAAGAATTTAATGGATCTGAGCGGACAAAACCGAATCTACGCGCTGGAAATCTATATGTCAGAAAACGCAAAAAGTACAAAATATATTTCAGACGCGGTGAAACAATATTTGAATACAGCATTTAACAATAAAGAAGATAGTTATAGTTTAATTGTGATGGATAGTTTATTAGATATGATGAAAAGTATGCAAAGCATGTTGACAACTGCTCTGACAGCAATCGCATCTATTGCTTTATTAGTAGGTGGAATAGGAATAATGAATATGATGTTAGTATCTGTGACAGAACGAACTGTGGAGATAGGACTTAGAAAGGCATTAGGAGCAGAACCAAGATTGATCCAGATTCAGTTTTTAACAGAAGCGATTATGTTATCTTTATTAGGAGGGATAATTGGACTGATGGTAGGGCTAGGAATTTCCTTTTTATGTGGAGCTGTTATGAATATCGCAATACATATTTCATGGGGAGCGATTGCATTAGGTGTAGGATTTTCAGGCGCAGTTGGGATTATATTTGGATTCACACCCGCGAAAAAAGCGAGTGAATTAAATCCGATTGATGCGCTGAGAAGTGTGTGATGGGAATATAGAATTTGTAAAAAGCGAGCAGATAAAAATAGTATCTGTTCGCTTTTTCGATTCTATTTTATAACAAAAAAGGTTCGCGTAATATGTTATTACGCGAACCTTTTTTCTTTTTTACTATAGCATAAAAATTTTTGTATTGCAAGGTAAAATTTTGGAATAGGATAGATTTCTGGTAGTTGTTTTGGGAAGGAATTGGCTGATAGGTTCACGCTTTATCGAAAAGGTTCACACTTTATCGAAAAATACCCTTGTCAGACGCGCTCCCGCTCCGTTCCAGACGTAACGGACACTAAATTCGCAGCCCCTTGCGGAACTGCTCATTAAGTGCCAACGTCTTCCAAGG
>CAJUHN010000097.1 GCA_910585935.1 uncultured Lachnospiraceae bacterium
CAGGGCTGTGCGCTTAGTACCGCTACGTCTGGAACGGAGCGAAAGCGCGGCTTCGCTGGAATACTTCCTCGCTGTAGCGTCCCCTTTTACCTTTCTCAATCACCTATTACTATCTTTTGGCATCTCTTCTGCTACCGCTGTCTGATATTCTACTCCCTCAACTTCTATCTCTTCTTCCTTTTCATTTCCATTTCCATTCTTACTCTCTATCGCATTTTTTGTTAAATCAATATCCTCTATCACAATTTCTCCTGTTTTTGTTTCGACTCTAGCGTTTAAATCCCCTTTCACAAATCCTTTTACATCTGCATCCATAAAACCAGATACATATCCACGGATATGTCCATCCATCTTTATCATATCATTTCTGATTTGTTTCATATGATCTCTCTTTAAGGAAATCGCTGTTTTCTCTATAATCGCATCACCCAATAATAAAATCTGTGGCAATACAGACATAACTAACAGAGCAGAAGTAAGTGTCCCTCGCCCTAATGCTGTACCAATAGAAGCAATAGTTGGATCAGAAGACATTTTCCCTATCAAAAATCCTGCCACTGTCATAATACTTCCGGAAGTTAAAACAGTGGGAAAAGATTGATTAAGAGATTCAATAATCGCTATTTTTTTCTTTCTATATTCTTTTAATTCCATATAGCGATTTGTAATGACAATCGCATAATCAATAGTCGCTCCCATTTGAATAGAACTCACAATCAGATATGCCAAGAAATACATTTTGCTGTCTGTCAAATAAGGAAAAGAGAAATTAATCCAAATACTTCCTTGTATTGTCAACACTAAAAGAACTGGAATACCGGCAGATTTAAAAGTAAATAACAAAATCACAGCAACAAATAATACTGTCATCACACTGATTTTCATATTATCATTTTGAAATGATTCTTCTAAATCTCTCGCATTGGTAGAATTTCCAGCCAATATCACTTCTTCTGGATAATACTCTGAAGCAATTTTTCTGATTTCATCTAATACCTCATACGTTTCATCACTCTCGGTATCTCCATTGATATTTAATACTAAACGAGAATATCTTTCTCCTTCTAATTGTGCTTTCGCATCTTTTAATGTATCATATAATTCATTGATATCTTCTGTCTGTTCCTCGTCTAAAACAATATATCCTTTCTCCATCTGTTCGCACAAAAATAAAAAGACATCGATGACAGGAGCTTCATAGGTTTCAATATCTCCTACCAATGCTCCATAATTCTCTTCACTCAATGCATATGCAGAATATAATAGATCTGCTAACTCAATATCGACATCTGCAAATTCTGAGAACTTTCTAGGAGTCAATTTATCTGTTAAAACATGTTCATCATCTAATTCCACATTTGCCAATCCTAAACAAGAAGTCACCATCGGAAATTCTTCCACACGTTTTAAAATACTCTTTTCCTTTTCATAATCCCCTCTTGGTATGATAACTGCCAATGTATTATTCTTTCCAAAACTTTCTGCTATTTTCCTATCCGCAATAGAACTTATGGTTTCTTTTGTTCTGGGAATAGAACCTACATCAAACGCATAGGGGCATTTATTTGAAAAATAGCACCCTAAGATAATCGCTGCTAAAAAGATGACAGGAACAATAAATCTGGTTTTTACTACTAATTTTCCCCAAGCCGTTATCTTTGGAACGAAATTTTTATGTTTTGTCTTATCCATAGCCTTATTAAATAACATTAATAATCCGGGCATTAACAAAAATACCGTTAAAATACTGCAAAGAATTCCTTTTGTCAATACAATACCCATGTCAAAACCTATTTTTAATTGCATAAGCATCAACGCAATTAATCCAGATATTGTGGTTAAACAACTAGAAGAAATCTCTGGTATTGCCTTACTCAACGCGATAATCGTGGCTTCTCTCGCAGCTTTTGTTTCTCTCTCTTCCATATAGCGATGACACATAATAATCGCATAGTCAATCGCTAATGCTAATTGTAATACTACTGCTATTGCATTTGTGATAAAAGAAATTGTTCCAAACCAATAATTCGTTCCCATATTGAGAAGCGCTGCCACTCCAAATACTACTAAAAATACTAATACTTCCATATAAGTTTGGGAAGTGAATAACAATACAATCACAATGACAATGACAGCTAACACTAAAATAACACTCATATCTGCCTGTAACTCTGCCGCATCATCTTTTCCTACTTCAGAGGAAATATAACAATCATAATCTGCTATCAGCTCTTTTAATTCCTTCATCGCCTGCTGGCTGACTTCTGAATCCACTAAATCTGTAAAAGATACACTATAGAGTGCCTTGGATTCTTTATAATGCTCTTCACTATCATCAAACTCTGCACTTCCTATCCCCTCTATAGCTTCTATCTTTTCTTGCAGTTTTAAAGCTTGCTCATATGTAATATTTGTGACCATCACCTGAGCTGAACCATAAGTGATAAACTCTTCTTCCATAATCGTGAGTCCTTTTTTCGTTTCTGTATCATCTGGCAAATAAGTAGTGATATCATTATTGATATTTACCTTTGATATAGAACTAACACTATAAAGAACTGCCACAATAAATATCAGAAAAAATGCCTTTCTTTTATCCACGATAAATTCTGCCACTTTTTCCATAAAACTCGCTGACTGCTTCTCTTCCATCTCACTTCCGCCCTTCTTTATTATCCTATGAAATCAACTTGTTCAAAAATGTTATTTTATTTAAAATCGAACAAATGTTGATTTTTAATCGCAACTGTATTATACTGAATAAAGAGAGGATTATGCAACCATCATTTTTTGTAATTTTTGTTTAAAAACATACATTTTCTATCTATTTTGATGGATTTTTATATTTTTTTTAGAAATTGCGATTGATATTTCTTACTTAAGTTTTGCATCTTAACTTATTATAACAAAAAATCTGTATGATATTTTCTCATAATCTTCATAACAAAGTAAAAAAGAAGGGAGTAATCATTATGGCAAAAGCCGAATATAAGAGTGCTATTCGCTCTCGTAAGCTAATACGCACTGCCTTTGTAGAATTAATGCAAGAAAAAGATACTGATAAAATCACTGTCACAGATATTGTAAAACGTGCCGATATCAATCGTGGCACTTTTTATGCACATTATTCTGATACCCATGCTGTATTAGAACAAATAGAAAATGAATTTTTACAACATATTTTAGAAATTTTAGATGATTCTAATTATGAAACTTTTATTCAAAACCCCTATCCTGTCTTTCAAAAACTCACTGCTTATCTAGAAAAAGACGTGGAACTTTATCATTTATTAGTAAAGGCAAAAAAATCTACCCATTTTCTGTATGAGTTAAAAGAAATTTTTATAGAACATATTATAAAAAGTTTTCCAATCAAAGAATCAGAAAAATCTAATCCTTCCTTTCTAGCAGCTATTCACTTTTATGCAGGTGGGATTGTGATAACTTATTATGATTGGTTTGATGATAATTTAAAAATGAGTTTAACAGAATTAACCCAGATGATCAGTTCTTTTATCAAAAAGGGGTGTGATATGTATCTACATTCATGATATATTTTCCATGCTTGTAAGAAGTTCTTTATAGGCGTGAATCAAAAAAAGTTGAGAGAACATTTTGAACAGAGGTTCGCACGGGCAAGAGGTCTATTCCAACGAAGCCGCGCTCTCGCTCCGTTCCAGACGTAACAGACACTAAATTCGCCGAACCTGTAGGTTCGCTCATTAAGTGCTGACGTCTTCCAAGGGGCTTCTTTTGGAATAGACCTCTTGCCCGTGCTAGTTTATTAGCTATTCTGGGAATTATAAATAACTATAAATACGAAAATTAACTGCTTGAAAGTATTTTTTTACTTTTATCTAAAAATAAAAAGTAAAGAAATTGGTTCAGTATATTGCAAAAAATCTAATTTGGGAAGAAAACTACAATGAAACAAGACAAATTTATTATGGAAATAAATAAGGAGTATGATATAAAAACTGTCGGTTATTTGTAATAATATTTGTACAACTTGTATTCTTTGGAGTAACGAAGTATAATGTATCATAATAGAGGTTCGATATGAACTATGTAAACACAAATATGTCAACTATCCACAACCGAAGGAGAGTGGGTTTCCGCCTATGCCAACCGAAAGGAATTTATTTATGAAAAAAAAGGAGATACAACTTTGTGAATGAACATAAAATTATGCTTGTTGATGATGAGCCAGACATATTAGACTTACTGGAAAAAGCTCTAAACATAGAGGGTTTTCACAACATTACTAAAATTGATAATGGGATTTTTGCTGTAATCGCTTGCAAGGAAATTCAGCCAGATATTATTATTTTAGATGTTATGCTGCCAGACATAGATGGGTATGAAGTGTGTAAACAAATTCGGAATTTTTCTTATTGTCCTATTTTGTTTCTTTCTGCCAAAAATGATGAACTGGATAAAATACTTGGCTTGGCTGTCGGCGGTGATGATTATGTTACAAAACCGTTTAGTCCAAAGGAAATCGTATATAGAGTAAAAGCACAATTGCGCCGTGTGGAATACAAACAAGCTCCCATACAGGAGTTTTCTATTAAAATTGGTGAGTTGATGATAGATATAGATGGATGTAGGGTAATGAAAAATGATAAGGAAATCGGACTAACTGCACGAGAGTTTGAGATTTTACGATATTTAGCGGAAAATTTAGGACGAGTAATCAGCCGTGAACGCCTATATGAAATCGTTTGGGGTGAGGACAGTTTTGGGTGTGACAATACAATGATGGTACACATTCGCCATTTGCGTGAAAAATTAGAAGAAAATCCTGCAACACCAAAATATATTATCACGATGAAAGGCTTAGGCTATAAGTTGGTAAATCCATATGAAAAATAAAAAGAAACTAAATCCATTCTTACGAATATTCGTTTTAGTCTTAGCATTACTTTTTATCGCTGTTGTTATTTCGGTTGGAATGTTCTACTACATTTTCGGAATATCTGAGCCAGAAGGTTTGAGTTTGGCATCATGGCCAGATAGATTTACAGATAATTTTTCCATATGGATGGAAAATGATAATGGCAATATCAAAATAAAGGAAATAGGGCTTAAACGGTTGGACGAATATGGGTTATGGCTTCAAGTCATTGACGAAACAGGACAGGAGGTTTTTTGTCATAACAAGCCTGAGAATTATCCTATAAGCTATTCTGTATCTGAACTGATTTCACTTCGTACAAGCGCTTATAAACAGGGAAATACTATTTTTGTGAATAGCTATGAAAGTTCTACGAAAACATGGAGTTATTTGATTGGATTCCCTTATGCAATAGGGAAACATATGATTTACTATAATGGAGAGAATGTGGGACGGCTTTCCCCCATGCTGCGCATGGGAATCTTTTTTCTTTTATGTGTTATCATTCTGTTTGTGATTTGTTATGGGTTTTGGCTTACCAGACATCTTGGAAAAATTACAAAAGGTATCGAAGATATTTCATTACGTTCCTATGTTTCACTACCCGAAAAAGGTATATTCAGTGAAATTTATCATGCACTTAATAAAATGGAGAAGGAAGTCCGTCATAGTGATAAAGTGCAGCAGTGTACGGAACGAGTACGTAAAGAGTGGATTGCAAATATTACACACGATTTGAAGACTCCACTTTCACCAATTAAAGGATATGCAGAACTGCTTACAGAAAATCCTGCTCTCGATAAGGAAACCATACAGGAATATGGTGGAATTATCTTAAAGAATGTTAATCACACAGAAAAAATGATGAATGACTTAAAGCTGACCTATCAACTTGATGCAGGTTCAGTGCTGTATTATCCACAACCAGTGCGCCTTGTGCGCTTCTTAAAAGAACTGGTCATTGATATTATAAATGATCCTGCTTTTGATGACTACAATATTGAATTTAAAAGCAATATCCAAGAACTTGATGTTTATTTTGACCCTGATTTATTTCGCCGTGCTGTGAATAATCTTATCATTAACGCACTCACACATAATCCGCCTAAAACAGAAGTAACCATTTGTATTGATGTGACTACTAAAAAAGAGGTTTTTATTTGTATTTCAGATAATGGAATAGGGATGAGTGATGAGGAACAATCAGAACTGTTTCATCGATATTATAGAGGTACAAACACAAAAGATAAACCAGAGGGAAGCGGTCTTGGACTTGCGATTGCAAAACAGATTATAACACTCCATGGCGGTGATATTACTGTTAAGAGCAAACAGGGGGAAGGAACACAATTTACGATTCTTCTCCCTCTAGAAAATAGATAATTTAAGGTTAAATTAAGATACCCAAAAGCACTGCCTAAGATAGATGACTTATGCTAAAGCTAGGTCATCTATTTTTTTGTGCCTAAAAAAAATGAACAGGAGGTTTCTGAATGGAATTGCAGTTACAAGATTTAAGAAAACAATATGGAACAAAATGTGCTGTCAACAATGTAAACGCTCGTTTAGTGCCGGGAGTATACGGACTGCTGGGTGCAAACGGTGCAGGAAAGACAACACTAATGCGAATGATATGCGGTGTTTTGAAACCATCTTCAGGCAGTATCAGCTTAAATGGGAAAACGATTGACGAGCTTGGAGAACAGTATTATACACATTTAGGCTATATGCCACAGAATTTCGGTTTTTATCCTGATTTCACTGCCTATGAGTTTATGTTATATATGGCAGCGGTGAAAGGGCTTAATAAAAGATGTGCAAAAGCTCGGACAAAGGATTTACTTCATATGGTAAACTTATCTGACGTGGCAGATAAAAAAATCAAGTCTTATTCTGGAGGTATGAAGCAGCGATTGGGAATCGCACAGGCAGAATTGAACAACCCATCTATTCTGATATTAGATGAGCCAACGGCTGGACTTGACCCGAAAGAACGGGTGCGTTTTCGTAATATCATTTCAGACGTTTCCAAAAAAAAGATAGTTATCTTATCTACCCATATCGTTTCAGACGTTTCCTATATTGCAGATACAATTTTGATGATGAAGCAAGGTCGTTTCCTTTTACAAGAACCCATGACTACTGTTACTAACAGTATCAAGGGAAAGGTATGGGAACTTTCAGTTGATGAAAGAACTGCTGCAAAATATAACAGAAAATTTTCTGTTGTAAATCTTCATCACGAAAACAATATGGTGCGGTTACGCATAATAGAGGAAACTGCGCCGACGGCAGACGCTCAAACCGTAGATCCGAGCTTAGAAGATTTATTCTTGTATCATTTTGGAATAGAACCGGAGAAACAGGAGGAGATATAATATGTTGGTGAAATATGAATTTTTGAAAATACTACGCAAAAAGTCTACTTTAATTGTAATGACAATCAGTTTAATTGTAACAGGATTGCTTTTCGGGCTGCCCATTATGCAATACCAAACCTACAATCAAAACGGTGTCATAAAGGGAAAAGCGGGGATTGCTTATGAAAAGGAACAATATGCAAATTTTTCTGTTCTCTTGTCTGAGGAATATATTAGCGAAACAATCCGAGAGGTACAGGGACTTTTTGAAAAACCCGATAATGTTGGATATGATGGGAACGAACAATTTTTAATTGGCGATGCCTATTGGAATGGAATCGCACCGAGAGAAAAACTTCTGCGCCTGATTGCTAACACTTATAGTAATCCAAATGAAATTTTAGGTTATAACAATCTTCCTGATTTGGATATCACAAATGGAGCGTTCTTTTACCAAACGATGAATGAAAAGATGGAAACCTTGCTCAATCATCCATCACATATGTTATCTAATGAACAAAAAGAGTATTGGAGAAATATGGCAAGTAAAGTAGATACTCCACTGCAATATGGGTATTATGAAGGATGGGAAGTCATTATAAACAGCTTTGAACTCCTTTTGTTTGCTCTATCGGCTATCTGTATCGTAATTGCTCCTGTCTTTGCCGGAGAATATCAGGCAGGAACGGATGCGGTAATTTTATCTGGCAAGTATGGGAAAACAAAACTCATAACAGCAAAAATCGTTTCTTCACTTTTATTTGGAACAATTGCATTTGTACTTCATATTCTTATAGCGTGTGGATTGCCGCTTACAGCGTTTGGTGTGGATGGTTGGAATTTGCCGTTGCAGATTGTAGATACGATAATCCCTTATCCATTCACATTCCTGCAAGCAGTTCTTATCAATATTATCATTCTTTATTTGATACTGATTGCTATGATTGGATTGACTCTTCTTTTGTCCGCCAAAATGAAAAGTCCTTATCTTGTGTTAATTGTGCTTATCCCCATACTTTTCATTCCTATGTTTCTGACACCAAATGGAACAACAGGAGCATATAATCTGATTTTGTTTTTACTGCCTTACCGTTCAACCATGCCAGAATTCAATAAATATATTTCATACCAATTTGGTGGATTAGTTTTAAACACCCTTACTATAAGAGCTATCCTATATTTCCTTTTAGCAATAATTATGCTGCCATTAGCAAGATTAGGATTTAAAAAACATCAAGTTGCATAAGAAATCAGAACATGAAAAAGAAAAAATTGATGTTTCTAGAAGTTATAATAGTTTTAGTAATTACTCTTATTATTTTATGTTAAAATACGAAGTAGCGGGCAGCAATCTCATTTTTCAATCGCTACCCGCTACAAAACTATCTCGTCCATTGGACTATACCTCTCTTTATTATTTTTTATAAGTATTCCTATACTTTCGATTACTCAAGTTTTTTCATTCTTTTGTTTTCCTATGTCTACAAATTTCTTACTTACTCTTTCATCTATTTTTTAATTTAAGTTTTTGGTGGCTTGTACCTCTCTTTCTTAAGTTTGATAAACCTTATTTGTTTTATCTTGATATAAGAATATCATAACTTTTTCCATTTGTCAACTACTTTTTTTAGATTATTTAAAAATATTTTTCTTATTATTGTTTATATTAAATATATTTTTTATATTATTCTGATATTATAATCTTTTTCTTTTTTATTTCCTATAAAATATCACAGAGTAAATCTAATAAAAAACTATTCATTACTTTTAAAAAATTCTATCAGACAAAAATTCGCAGTTTATGAACCTTTCTATCATAGACTGCGAATCTAATATCCACTGGGCTTCACAAAATAGGAATATTGTTTTATTGAAATTGTTCTTGGCTTAAACAACTTTTTTTCCTATTTTTAAGAAAAAACTCTACATCAATCTCTTTATAGCGAGATAATTCCTTTCATGTCTACAGACATGAGTGATCTTGCCCATATATAAATATCAAACTTTAAAACCATGTTTTTCAACCTATTTTATTTACTGCAGACATCTCTTTCTTTCTCTTATGATGTCGTAATATTCCCGCTGTTTTATTATAAACCCAAAAAGACTGTACCAATATACTGTTTGCTTTTCCGATTTTTTCTTTTGTAGTACCTCGGTAATAACTTCCTCCACATTCCAATTTTTTCTCTTTCATCACACATGCGATCAAATCTGATTCGCAGGTAATAGGAACTGGAAATTGTGTATAAGCTGTTCCAATACATTCAAATTTATGTGTATCACTTCCTCCAAATCCCGGCAATTCATAATTAGACGCCATTTTAGCCGCAGCCGCATTGCTGACAGGAGATTCGCAGGAATTAAAAGTTTCCATAAAATCAAATTCTGTTATTATTTCTGGATTCTTTCGATAGCGTTTTGTATTCGTGAGGCTTAAATATTTCTCTCCACAAGGATGCGCTGGACCTAAAATACCTCCATTTTTATGCACTATTTCAATTAACATATTCACTGGTAAACCACGCAGTTCTAAAATTTTTAACTTCACTCCTTCTGGCATGATCACTAATATATGTCCTGCATCAATCGTATCATATTCAATTCCTTTTAATACCACAAAATCTTTATGTGTTTTATCTTTGATATTTTTCTTCCACCACCGATAACCATTATAGCTATTATGATCCGTAATGAGCATTCCCTGATATCCTAACCGCTCTAGCTCTGTGATATATTCCTCAATCGGAACTTTTCCATCTATAGAACCCTCTTTTGTATGACAATGCATATCAAATTTCATATTCTTTTCCTTCTTTCTAACTGCTTGCTTATTCTATTACATAAGCACTCTCTTTTAGATTCCCATAATCTTCAATCTCATTATCCGCACAATATATAAGATATAAATCTTCTAAAACTTCTAATGGAGCTAAACTCACAATATCATTATCATCTATCACTAGACACTGTAAATGAGTCAACGGCAAAAAGATATCCACCGAATCCAATTCGTCACCGCAGAGTTCTAAATACTCTAAATTTGGAAATTTCGTCAAAAACTCTAATTCATCTTTAAAAGATACATCGTCATAATAAATATTTGTCATGAATCCATCTGTTTCTACGATAGAATTTTCCACCATTCTGGCATCATCCATAGAAAAATATTTTAGGCTCAAAAGTTCTGGAATATTTTGTGTATCTAGTTCAAAAACACAATCATCTATATATAATCTCTCCAAATTCGGAATATGAAATACATCTGAGATATCATAATAAAACTCATTATGACTGATATCCAAATATCCTAAGCTAGTTAAACCCTTTAAAAATCCTAAATTCTCATATTCTCCTCTTATTTGTTCCATATTTAAAGAAACCAAATTTTTCATTTGAGAAATAGCGGATGGATTTGTAATATTTGTATATTTTAAGTACAATGTTTCCAGATTAGACAGGCTAGAAAGACAATCGGTATCTGTCGTTGATTCCAGCTTCAACCGTCTTAAATTCGTTAAATTAGATAAATCTGGTGTCGCTTTTGATGTTCCCATATCCAACATCAATACTTCTAAATTTAATAATGTATTTAATACACTATAATCTTCTAACTCTTCGTTTTCAGATAGCTCTATAAAAATGATGCTTGTATTATCTCTAAGTGGCTCTATACTTTTAATCTGACTATCTGTCACCTCTAGATACTGCAAAAATGGCATATCCTTGACAAAATCAATGTTCTTTAACTTATCTGACTGTATTTCCAAACTTTCTAGTCCTATCATTTCCTGAAGAGGAGAAAAATCTTCGATATTCTCACAATCTCTCAGTGTTAAATAATAAAGATTAGATAATCTTGTAATAGGCGAAATGTCTGTAAGTTCTCCTCTATTAATCACCAATTCCTCTAAACTTTCATAAACTTCTATTCCCTCTAAATCATCTGCACCTCCTTGTAAACATAGATGCCACATCTGTTTTGGATTAAGTATCTGTGATATTTCCTTTAATGTTTCTCTTCCTGTATAAGAACGCAATTTTTTCAAATTAGAAATATCTCCTTTTTGAATTTCTCCATATTCAATTTCTAATTCTGTCAACCCCGTAAAATAGTTTAAATCTGATAGACTCAGCCTGTTATTTTTACTATAATAAATGCTATCCATTAATTCATTATAACTATTATCATTTGCATAATAATCTCCAAAACTGTATTTAATTTCTATTTCATCATATTCCCCATTATAAAGTATACCAATATACTTAAACTCTTCCATATCTTCTTTTGTAATCTCTGATATATCCTTATCCAAAGCAAGACTCACAAAGTCCTTAAATAATTTCGACTTCGGTAAAATGTCTGTCATATCACTATCCTTAAAATCATCTGTTTCCTCTAAAACCTCTGTCATTTTCGTACTCTCTGTAGCTGTTGTAGTCTGTATTACGTCTTTATCTTGTACCATCTTTTCCTGTCTTTTATCGAAATTAATACCTAACACAATAGCTAAAACAGCAGCACAAGCACATCCTCCACATAAAAGAGCCACTTTTTTGATATTCTTTTTTCCTGAAGATTTATCCCTTCTATCTTCTCCACTTTCCGAAGTATTTTCCTCTTTTTTTCTGTCTTTTGCAAAATTTGAAAATTCAATAAATGGTTCTAATTCATATTCATCCTCTGCTGTTTTCTTTTGTTTATATTTGCAATTACAAAATGTACATTCTACAATTTCATCTTCCCCTACATTTAATGTCATACCACAATTTTTACAAACTAATTCTTCTTTTTTCATAATAATTCCCCTCTTTGTACTTTTATTCTATTAAATTCCTAACAGCTTTTTATTTCTTTCCTTCTTATGTCAATTTCTCTCATAACTAAATCCATGAGTATTCTCCATACATCTATAAAATTGATTATAACATAAAATAAAAAAAACTTCTACCGAAAAACATAAAACATAGGATAAATCTAATTTCTGTTGTAGTTTAGTCTATTTCAGCATCAAAGGTTCGCTCCGGCAAGGAAGTATTCCATCAAAGCCGCGCTCTCGCTCCGTTCCAGACGTAGTGGTACTAAATTCGCAGCCCCTGACAGGACTGCTCATTAAGTACCAACGTCTTCCAAGGGGCTTCTTATGGAATACTT